>NZ_CP115446.1:300000-455000 GCF_027912455.1 Aurantiacibacter sp. MUD61 | reverse complement strand
AGAGGTTCAAATCCTCTCAGGCCCACCATTTTTCGCCTTTGGCTATGGGGCCTTAGCTCAGCTGGGAGAGCACCTGCTTTGCAAGCAGGGGGTCATCGGTTCGATCCCGATAGGCTCCACCAGCCGAAGAGCGAAAAACGAATACTCCAGAGATGAAGAGAAAACGGATCCCGCGTTTGGCGGGTAGGCGGTTTCGACCGCTGTCTTTGACATTGTGAATGGGTTTTTAAATCGATGCCGTGGCGCATAGATTGCTTGGAAGGTCTAGCCGACCCGTCAAGCGTTTGGTCTATGCATCACAAATCAATCAAATTGATTATCTGGCTGAGATAATTCCTCCGCGCCATCTTTAAGCGAACAGCTTTTATGCAGGCTTGTCGTTGATGGTGTGGATTCTCAAGCGTGAGGTAAGAGCATTTGGTGGATGCCTTGGCATGTACAGGCGAAGAAGGACGTGGCACGCTGCGATAAGCGTCGGGGAGCTGTGAGCAAGCTTCGATCCGGCGATTTCCGAATGGGGAAACCCACCTTCACCATTTCTTTCTGGTTACCTTCTGGTGATCCGAGAGAGGTGGATAAGGTATCACCGAGCTGAATATATAGGCTTGGTGAAGCGAACCCGGGGAACTGAAACATCTCAGTACCCGGAGGAAAAGACATCAACCGAGATTCCGTTAGTAGTGGCGAGCGAACGCGGACCAGGCCAGTGCCTTTTCATAACTTAGCAAAACTCTCTGGAAAGTGAGACCATAGTGGGTGACAGTCCCGTATGCGAAAACGATTGAAAAGGACTTGAGTAGGGCGGGACACGTGAAATCCTGTCTGAACATGGGGGGACCACCCTCCAAGCCTAAATACTCGTACATGACCGATAGCGAACACAGTACCGTGAGGGAAAGGTGAAAAGCACCCCGATTAGGGGAGTGAAACAGTACCTGAAACCGGATGCTTACAATCAGTTGGAGCCCCTTTAGGGGGTGACAGCGTACCTCTTGCATAATGGGTCAGTGACTTAATCTAACATGCAAGCTTAAGCCGTTAGGTGTAGGCGCAGCGAAAGCGAGTCTGAATAGGGCGACTAAGTATGTTGGATTAGACCCGAACCCCGGCGATCTAGGCATGAGCAGGCTGAAGGTGCGGTAACACGCACTGGAGGGCCGAACCGTTTAATGTTGAAAAATTATCGGATGACTTGTGTTTAGGGGTGAAAGGCCAATCAAGCCGGGAAATAGCTGGTTCTCCGCGAAATCTATTGAGGTAGAGCGTCAGATGTATGCCAATGGGGGTAGAGCACTGGATGGGCTAGGGCTGCGCGAGCGGTACCAAACCTAACCAAACTCCGAATACCATTGAGTCTTGTCTGGCAGACAGACGGCGGGTGCTAAGGTCCGTCGTCAAAAGGGAAACAGCCCTAACCTACAGCTAAGGTCCCCAAGTCATATCTAAGTGGGAAAGCATGTGGGAATCCCAAAACAACCAGGAGGTTGGCTTAGAAGCAGCCATCCTTTAAAGAAAGCGTAACAGCTCACTGGTCTAAATAAGGGTTCCTGCGGCGAAGATGTAACGGGGCTAAAGATATGCACCGAAGCTTAGGGTTGCAGTTTACTGCAGCGGTAGCGGAGCGTTCCGTAAGTTGATGAAGCCGAAGGGTAACCGACGGTGGAGATATCGGAAGTGCGAATGCTGACATGAGTAGCGATAAAGAGGGTGAGATGCCCTCTCGCCGAAAGACCAAGGGTTCCTGCGCAACGCTAATCGGCGCAGGGTAAGCCGGCCCCTAAGACGAGCCCGAAGGGGGTAGTCGATGGGAACCACGTTAATATTCGTGGGCCTGAAGATGTGTGACGGATGGCGGAAGTAGTTCAACCTTATTGGATTGGTTGGGCTGCCAAGTTGTCCCGGGAAATAGCCTCTTCATATAGACCGTACCCGAAACCGACACAGGTGGTCAGGTAGAGTATACCAAGGCGCTTGAGTGAAGTATCCTGAAGGAACTCGGCAAATTGCCTCCGTACCTTCGGAAGAAGGAGGCCCTGGATCGACGCAAGTCTTTTCAGGGGGCACAGGCCAGGGGGTAGCGACTGTTTATCAAAAACACAGGACTCTGCTAAGTCGGCTTCAAGACGACGTATAGGGTCTGACGCCTGCCCGGTGCTGGAAGGTTAAGAGGAGGAGTGAAAGCTCCGAATTGAAGCCCCAGTAAACGGCGGCCGTAACTATAACGGTCCTAAGGTAGCGAAATTCCTTGTCGGGTAAGTTCCGACCTGCACGAATGGCGTAACGACTTCCCCACTGTCTCCAGGATATGCTCAGCGAAATTGAAGTTCCCGTGAAGATGCGGGATACCCGCGGTTAGACGGAAAGACCCCGTGCACCTTTACTGCAGTTTCAGAGTGGCATTAGGAAAGAGTTGTGTAGCATAGGTGGGAGGCTTTGAAGCGTGGGCGCCAGTCCGCGTGGAGCCATAGGTGAAATACCACCCTGCTGTTTTCTGATGTCTAACCTCGTACCGTTATCCGGTACAGGGACCCTCTGTGACGGGTAGTTTGACTGGGGCGGTCGCCTCCTAAAGAGTAACGGAGGCGCGCGATGGTAGGCTCAGGCTGGTTGGAAACCAGCTGCGAGAGTGCAATGGCATAAGCCTGCCTGACTGCGAGACTGACGAGTCGAGCAGAGACGAAAGTCGGTCATAGTGATCCGGTGGTCCCTCGTGGAAGGGCCATCGCTCAACGGATAAAAGGTACGCCGGGGATAACAGGCTGATACTGCCCAAGAGCTCATATCGACGGCAGTGTTTGGCACCTCGATGTCGGCTCATCACATCCTGGGGCTGGAGCAGGTCCCAAGGGTTTGGCTGTTCGCCAATTAAAGTGGTACGTGAGCTGGGTTCAGAACGTCGCGAGACAGTTTGGTCCCTATCTGCCGTGGGCGTCGATTGTTGAGAGGAGTTGCCCCTAGTACGAGAGGACCGGGGTGAACATACCTCTGGTGTACCTGTCATCGCGCCAGCGGTGCAGCAGGGTAGCTATGTATGGACGGGATAACCGCTGAAAGCATCTAAGCGGGAAGCCTCCCTCAAGATAAGCAATCATCGAACCGTGATAGACCATCACGTTGATAGGCTGGGTGTGGAAGCGTAGTAATACGTGGAGCTAACCAGTCCTAATAGTTCTGTTCGCGCTTGTTGGATCCCACCATCAATGTCAGGCCTGAGTATTACTCAGACTGGTGTTGAGGAGGAATTCTCAAAGCCGGATAATGACGCCTTCAAACGCACAAACACCATGATTGGTGCATCGATTTAAAACCTTGCCCGCACGCCGGCTTTATTGCTTGGTGGTCATAGCGCCTGTGACCCACCCGATCCCATCTCGAACTCGGCCGTGAAACCAGGTAGCGCCGATGGTACTAGTGCTTAAGCACTGGAAGAGTAGGTCGCCGCCAGGCATTATAGCCGGCGAGCAGCAAGGTAACCCATTCACGATTTCAAAAAAGCCGCTGCCGGTGTTACCGAGCGGCGGCTTTTTCGTCTCTGGCCTTGCGGGCTTGAGGCAAAACTAGGTGACGCGGGATGGAGCAGTCCGGTAGCTCGTCAGGCTCATAACCTGAAGGTCGTTGGTTCAAATCCAACTCCCGCAACCAAGTTCACAAAGCAAAAAGGCCGTCCCTCGGGGCGGCCTTTTTGCGTTTAGGTCCCTGTCATCATGGGCGCCTTACCGCCAGCGCAGAGCGATATGCGTCAGCAGTCGCTTCGTCGAAGCAGACAAAGGTAATCGCGTCGAAGGCATCGGGCGTGTCCGTGACAGCTGCACAGGCGGTGGTCACCGCAACGCCAGCAGCTTGCGAGACGGGATAACCAAACCGGCCTGTCGAGATCGCGGGAAAGGCAAGCGTGCGCAGGCCATGCTGCCGGGCGAGCGCCAGAGATGTTTCGTGACACGACGCCAGCAATTCGGGCTCGCCCTTGTCGCCGCCTTGCCAGTTCGGCCCGACGGTGTGGATGATGTGCCGGGCAGGCAATTTGTAGCCTTTGGTGATCTTCGCCTGACCGATCTTGCAGCCGCCCAGGATCCGGCATTCGTGGACCAGCTCCGGCCCGGCAGCGCGGTGGATCGCTCCATCTACGCCGCCTCCGCCCAGAAGCGACGTGTTCGCCGAATTGACGATCGCGTCGACATGGCACTTGGTTATGTCGCCGATCATCACAGAGAGGATTGCATGGTTTCGTTCAGCCATCTGAAGAGGCTATCCCAAGCGGTTGCCCCCAGCAATAATCCCGATGATAGGCAAACCGTTTAATCTTTCTACGCGCGCGGTGCTTGCTCTGTGAATCCGCCAACCTAAGGCGATGGGCGGGGTGACATACGCGCGACATTATGCGCTAATAGAACGGCAAATATATCTGATGGGAACACCGTTTCATGTTGCAAACTGATCGTCGCAAATTCCTCGCTTCAACGTCGACTGCCTTTGGTGGTTTGCTGCTGAGCGGATGCATGTCGAACACAGCCACTGTGCGCTCCATGCCTGAGGGCAATCGCTTCGGCGCTTTGCAGCCTGATCCGGCCGGTATCCTCGATTTGCCCCCCGGCTTTTCCTATCGCATCATCTCGCGGTCGGGCGACATGATGGACGATGGCGAAGGTGTGCCCGATGCCGCCGACGGCATGGGGTGCTTTGACATTGGCGACGGCAAGATCGCGCTCGTGCGCAACCATGAATTGCGCCCCTCTGCGGAAAACGTCATCGCGGTTTCACCTGCCTATGACACCGTTGCGCGAAGCCTCTTGGCTCTGCCCGGGGGCACGACCACTATCATTCTCGATGCAGAGACGCTGGAGGTGCAGGAGCAATATCGCAGTTTGGCAGGCACCATCCGTAATTGCGCGGGCGGCGTCACGCCGTGGAATACGTGGCTCAGCTGCGAAGAGAATACCACGACAGTCGAAGAGTCGGGAGGTCGCCTCAACAAGAACCACGGCTATGTATTCGAAGTGCCTGCGAATAGCGGCGGCCTTGTCGATCCGCAGCCGCTGCGCGCCATGGGCCGTTTCAATCACGAAGCCGCCTGCGTCGATCCGCGCACGGGCATTGTTTATATGACCGAAGACCGCGGAGACTCGCTGTTCTATCGCTTCATTCCCGATGTGCCGGGCGATCTGGCGGCAGGTGGTACACTGCAGGCGCTCAAGCTCGACGGGATGCAGGATACGCGCAACTCGGAAGATGGCGGCAGCCGTCTTTCCGTAGGCAGCATGGTCCCCGGAACATGGCTCACGCTGGACAATGTCGAAGCCTTCGATGATGATCTGCGCCAACGCGGCGCGGATCAGGGCGCGGCGATCTTTGCGCGCGGTGAAGGCATCTGGATGGGCGATGGCGAAATGTATTTCACCGCAACCAGCGGCGGCGCAGCGGGCGAAGGGCAGATTTTCCGCTTTACTCCGCGTCCTGACAGCGTCGATCTGCTGGAGCTGTTCTATGAAAGCCCGGCGGCGAGCGAATACAGCTTTGGCGACAATCTTGTGGTCTCTCCATTCGGTGATCTCATCGTTTGTGAAGACCAATATGGCGACACGGTCGACAATCATTTGCGCGGCATCACTCCGGCCGGCGAGGCTTATGCCTTCGGCCGCCTGCGATTGCAGACCGAGCCGGCAGGTGCCTGTTTTTCTCCCGACGGGCGGACGCTGTTCGTGAACGCCTATTGGCCGACCATGACTCTTGCCATCACCGGGCCGTGGCCGACTGCATGAGCGACATGCCTTCGGTCCTGTTCGTCTGCCTTGGCAATATTTGCCGGTCACCCATGGCCGAAGGCGCTTTGCGGGTCGCGACTCGGGATGCCGGATTGGACGTCGAGATAGACAGCGCTGGCACCGGCGGATGGCATTTGGGCAATCCGCCCGACAGCAGGGCGATCGCAACGGCGCGTGAAAAAGGCGTCGACATTTCCGGGCTTCGCGCCCGGCAGGTAACGGAGAAAGACTTCACGCGCTTCACGCATATCTTCGCGCTCGACGCGCAGAATCTGGTAGATCTGCAGCGCCTGGCTCCTGCCGATGGGACAGCGGAAGTGGCTCTTCTCCTCGATATCGTACCGGGGCGAGAGGGCGATGCTGTGGCCGATCCCTATTATGGCGATGCCGACGGATTCGAAATTACGTGGAGCGATGTCAGCAGCGCTGCGGATGCGATTGTTCGCCTGCTCGGCAAATAGGGTTTGCGTGTGAGCTGGCAGCATCGGTTTGAGGCGATTACCGGCAGCACGATTGCCGGAGGGCGAAAGCTGCAGGGCGGCGATCTGGGCGGCGCGACCTTGGTTGATCTGGCGGATGGCCGCCGCGCAGTCGCCAAGAGCGGACCACTGGTGGCGCGCGAAGGCGCCATGCTGGAAGCTATCGCGAAAACCGGTGCCCCTGCTCCCCGCGTCTGGCACAGCGAGGGCGACCTGCTGATCATGGATTACATCGAAGCGGACGGGGCGAAGGGCTGGGAAAGCCTCGCCGACGCACTCGCGCAGCTGCATGCGCCCCGCGATGAGCAATATGGCTGGGAGGATGACTACGCCTTCGGAACAGTCACCGTGGCCAATCCGCGCACCGAAAACTGGCCCGAGTTCTGGGCTGAAAACCGCCTGCTATGCCACGCGGAAAAGATCGACAGCGCGATTGCGCGCAGGCTCGAACGTCTGGGCAAGAGCCTGCCCGATTTGCTCCCTGCATTTCCGACGCAAAGTCTGCTTCACGGCGATTTGTGGGGCGGCAATATCCTGTTTCACCAAGGCAAGCTGGCCGCGCTGATCGATCCAGCGAGCTATGTCGGTCACCGCGAGGTCGATTTGGCGATGCTCACCCTGTTCGATCATCCGCCTCACGAATTTTTCGAGGCGCTGGAGCTGGAGGAGGGCTGGCGCGAACGCCTGCCGATCTATCGCCTATGGCCGCTGCTGGTGCATCTGCGCCTGTTCGGAGACAGCTACAGAAGCTCCGTCACGACTGCGCTCCGAACGCTCGGCTTTTAGCTAAGCTTCGGGAACGGCGTCCATTCGCCGCCATCAGGATCTTCGGCGAAAATGCCTTCGATCAGCGCCTCGTGCACATCTTCGGGCTTGGCCGGATCCCACGCGGGATTGCCGTCCTTGTCGATCAACACGGCGCGCACGCCTTCGGCAAAATCATGGCGCAGCATCATGCGGCTCGCGACCCGGTATTCCATGACCATGTTCTCGGCGAAGGTTTTACAATGTGCGTTTTCAGCAAACTGCCGCAGCGCGACTTTGCTGGTGGTCGGGCACTTTGCCTTGACCGCCTTCAGCTCTTTCTCCGCCCATTCGGTGCCTGAATTTTCGAGTGCTTCGATAATGCCCTCAACCGTGTCGGGACCGAACAGCAGATTGATCTTGTCGCTATTTTCGGCAATGCGAGCAGGCGGCGGCGTGGAGGACATGTCGGTCAGGACAGCACTCGGATCCTCGCCCGCTGCGATGCGCGCCTTGGCTTCGGCGGTGTCTTCGCTTTTGAGGTAATGCGTTGCGAGCCCCGCCCACAGGCATTCCGCACCATCGAGACGCGCTGCCGTGAGTGCGAGGAACTTTCCGGTCGCGCCCGGAAGGCGTGGCAGATACCAGCTTGCGCCGACATCGGGGAACAGTCCGATATTGCCTTCGGGCATGGCGAACATCGTGTTTTCGGTCGCAACGCGGAATTCGCAGGGCTGCGAAATGCCCACGCCGCCGCCCATCGTCACCCCATCCATGAAGGCGACGATCGGCGTGTCGTAGGTGAACATCAGATGGTTGAGACGATACTCCGCATGGAAGAAGGCGCGGCCTGCCTTTCCGTCATCCTCCAGCGCCGATTTGCGCACCATCGCCACATCGCCGCCCGCGCAAAAACCGCGGCCTTCGGCGTGATCGAGAATGACGGCGTGAAGTTTCTCGTCTTCGCGCACGCGCAGCAGCGCTTCTGACAGCGCTTCGCACATGTCCTGCGTCAGCGCATGCAACGCTTTCGGGCGATTGAGCGATATATGCAGGATCGCATCATGCGCGTGGATGTTTACGTCTTGGGTCATGGAAATCCTTACTGCCGCAGCAGATCGCGGCCGACGATCATGCGCATCACCTGATTGGTGCCTTCGAGGATAGAGTGGACGCGCAGGTCGCGCCAGAAACGCTCGATCGGATAGTCGCGCAAATAGCCGTAGCCGCCGAAAATCTGCAGCGCATTGTTGACGACATTGCTGCCGCTATCGGTGGCGAGGCGCTTGGCCATGGCGGAGAAACGCGTCTTATCAGGTGCGTTGTCCGTCACTTTGGCAGCCGCGAGATAGAGCAGCGCGCGCGCTGCCTCCAACTCTGTCGCCATATCGGCGAGCATGAACTGGGTGTTCTGGAAATCGGCGATTGGCTGGCCGAATTGCTGGCGATCCTTGGAATAGGCGATCGCCTCATCAAGACACCGCTGCGCTCCGCCCAATGAGCAGGCACCGATATTGAGGCGGCCGCCATCAAGGCCAGCCATGGCAAAGCGGAACCCTTCGCCCTCGCTGCCGATGCGGTTGGCGACCGGCACGCGCGCATCTTCAAAGATGACCTGCGCCGTGGGTGAGGCGTTCCAGCCGAGCTTCTTCTCCGGCGCGCCGAAGCTTACACCCGGTGTGTCCTTGTCGACCACGAGCGCGGTGATGCCGCGTGTCTTGTGCTCGTCCGTCCGGACCATCACGACATACACATCATTCACGCCGCCGCCTGAGATGAACTGCTTGGTGCCGTTGAGCACGTAGTGGTCGCCATCCAGCTTTGCGCTTGTTTTCAGCGCCGCCGCGTCGGAACCGCTGCCGGGCTCGGTCAGACAATAGCTGGCGAGCTTTTCCATGCTGATAAGGTCGTCAAGATAGCGACCCTTCAGATCGTCCGATCCGAAGGTGTCGATCATCCATGCGGCCATATTGTGGATGGAGATAAAGGCGCTGGTGGTGGGGCAGCCATAGGCCATGGCTTCCATGATCAGTGCTGCTTCCAGTCGTCCCAGACCTATGCCGCCGCTTTCTTCGCTCACATAAATGCCGCCAAAGCCAAGCTCTGCCGTGCTCTTGATCAGATCGACGGGGAAATGGTGTTTTTCGTCCCATTCGCCTGCATGCGGGGTGATGTTATCGGCAGTGAATCGCTGCGCCATTTCCTGAATGGCGAGCTGGTCTTCATTGAGCTGAAACTGTCCAGTCATTGCATAAATCTCCTGCTCGCTCCCATGTCAGGAAGTGATTGCAGGTGCAACCAGTCTGGTGGGCCATATCCTGGCCCAATGCTTGTCCTAATCGCCGAATGTTTCCGGCGGCGGGGGAGATGGATCGAAGCCCGATGTATCGTCCATCGGCTCGGCTGAAAATCCTTCCGCTGAATCGATCAGCTCATCCGGCGCGGCGTCGACGACGACCTCTTCACCGTCATCTTCGCCGCCACGATCGCTGCCGGTACGTGCGCGCTCTTCCTGCTCCTCGGTGTCGTCGAAACCTTCGACCCGCGAAGAGCCTTCCGAACTGGCCACGCGCGCTCTCGGCTGCTGAACCACGAATTCGCTTTGCCCTTCGCGATCGACACCAGCGGCCGCATTGCGGCTGTCCAGATCATCGTCACACGCCGCAATCAGCAGCGGGAGGGGCAGCAGGCCAAATGTTTTCAGGCGCATCTTTCGAATCCCGTTTTTCAAAGCTGCGGGATAATAGCAAAGCAGGAGTTACCCAATTGCTGACGGATCAGCCGCAGGAAACGCGCTCGATCACAAGATCGTCATCGTAGGAAACGGTCAGCCGATCGGGACGATAATCCATTGTCACGGCAGT
Organism: Aurantiacibacter sp. MUD61; assembly: GCF_027912455.1. NCBI lineage: Bacteria > Pseudomonadati > Pseudomonadota > Alphaproteobacteria > Sphingomonadales > Erythrobacteraceae > Aurantiacibacter > Aurantiacibacter sp. MUD61. Next base: position 445,154 of record NZ_CP115446.1, on the reverse strand, counting down.
GCGGGGCGGAACCCAGCGTAGCTGCCGCGCGCCCGATTCCGTCAGCATAGCCTGGCCCATTCCGGCAGATGCGGTGTGCCCGATGTGATACTGGACGGGGTCCGCATTGCACTCACCGGTTGGCTCGCGAACGGGCATCTCGGTCATGTCTGCAGCGCCATCGGTGGCGCAGGCGGCGAGGGTGAAAGCCAGCGGCACGGTGGCGGCAAGGCTGAGCAAATTGCGCATAATCGGTCTCCTCGGCATCTGTTCTAGCCTCTCTTGACGCTGCGCGCTAGGAGGCGCAGCAAAGGAGACATCACGATGGCAGGCCTGTGGTTTGAAGAATTCAGCGTCGGACAGACATTCGATCACCAGCTGCGCCGCACGGTGACCGAAACCGACAATGTCATGATTACCACCATGACGCATAACCCGGCCGCGCTGCATCTGGATGCCGAATATATGAAAGGCACCAATTACGGGCAGGTTCTGGTGAATTCGTGTTTTACGCTTAGCCTGATGGTGGGGATCAGCGTGCATGACACGACGCTGGGCACGGCAGCGGCCAATCTCGGCTGGGATGAAGTGCGCTTTCCAGCGCCTGTCTTCATCGGTGATACGCTGCGGATCGAGAGCGAAGTGCTCGAGCTGCGCGAAAGCAAGAGCCGACCGACGCAAGGGATCGTCACCTTCGCTCACCGCGCCTACAATCAGAACGATGTTCTGGTCGCGAGCTGCAAGCGCGCTAGCCTGCAGAACAAACGGCCCGCCTGACACCTCCGTGAAGCATCGACTGGCCGTTGGCGTTTGCATGTAGAATTAGCGATATACCAGATGGGGTATCGACGCTGCGGGCATCTCGCCTCTAGGAATTCATTCGATCCGTAAGGATCGAATGGCAGGCCAAAAGGTGATGTAAAATTGAGCGAGAAAGATGTCCGTCCCGCCAATGTCGATCACCTGATCCGCGAAACCTATCGAATCGTCGCCGACCCCATGCGGCTGCGCGAAATGCAGGATGTGATCGCCATGCATGGCGCGGGGCTTGAGGCTGGCGATGGCGCGCTCGATGAGCATTTCGAGCAGGCGAGCCAATTGTTCGACAGCCTGCCGGAGCGCGAGGCGCGCGATTTCTCATCCTTCGGCGTGGATGCAGAGGCTGTGCGTGCCGCTGGCGATCCGGGCTGCCTGTTGCGCCTGGATGCAGCGCTGAATGTCCTTGGCATTGACGATGAGCGGCTGCGCGCATCGGACATGCAGACGGGCGATGATTTTGCGCAATGGCTCGCAACAGACAGCGACACGATGGAACAGGCGTTGCGTGCGCTGGCAGAGCGGCAGACCGACAACGCCGCTATGGTCATCCGCTTCTACACCGGTTCTGAGGACCAGCGCGGCACTTTAGGGCTTGCTGTCAAAGGCCAGCCTTCCGACGCGGCGGCGGTGATCGTGCGGCGCATGGGCCTGCAATGGTCGGAACGTGATCGCGACGTATTTGCCGATGTCTTTGGCCTCAGCGATACCGAGACAGAGCTGGTGCGCTTTCTGGTCGAAGGACGCAGCGTGAATGATTTCGCCGCCGATCGCGGACGCGCCATCGGCACAGCGCGCACGCAGCTCAAACGCCTGCAGCAGAAGCTTGCTGTCGGCACGCAGGGCGAGGTCATTTCGCTTTATGCCGGCTTCATCGGCCTAATCGCGAGTGACTCGCTCGCGGCGGTCGAGAACGGCGGGATTGTGCCTGCAAAGACAGTTGAGGTCGAAGGCGAGACCATCCGCTACGAACGCGTCGGCAAAGCTGGCGGTGAGCGTGTTCTGCTGCTGCATGGCGCCATGGAGGGGCCATTCCTGCCGGATGCCGTTATCGCCGCAAACAGGGCAACCGGGCTCGACATCGTCATTCCCTGGATGCCTTTTTACACCGGCGAGGACGCGCACCTTCCGGCAGCCGCCAGGATCGAATCCTTTGCCGACAAACTCCCCGCTTTCCTTGATGCGATCGGCTGGGAGGATTGCACGATTATCGCCTGCAGCCTGTCCACGGCTTATGGGTTTGCCGCTCTCGCGCGCCATCCGGGCAGATTCTCCGGCATGGTGCTTGCCGGTATGGCCATGCCGCTGTGCGAAATCGGAGATCGCAGCACCATGCCCGCATCATGGCGCGCTCCGATGGAGCTTGGCTCGCGTTTCCCGCGCTTCTTCGAGCTGTTCTCGCGCGCGGTTTTTCGCCTCGCCATGCGCGGGGAAGCGCACCACTATTTCGACAGATTGTTTCAGGACAGTCCGCGTGACATGGCGACACTGCGCGATCCCGATGTGGCGCGCACCATGCGCCGCGCGGCGGAGCACAGGCCTGATCGTTTCGGCGCGGCGATGGCGCACGGTCTTGCTATCATGACATCCGATTGGTCGCTCTGGCTTGAGCGTTGTGAGCGCCCTGTGCGGCTGGTCTTCGCGGCGGAGGACGTGGTTGTGCCGCCGCAGCAGATGGAAGATTTTGCGCTCCGACGCGGGATCACTGCGGTGGGCCCTATCTCAGGCGCGGCAGGATACAGCCTCTTTCAGGCGCCCGCGGCCGTATTTGAGCAAGTCGCCTTGCTGCACGAGGCAGACTAGGCGCTCGCCCCCGGCACACAAAAAGGCGCCCCGGTTTCCCGGAGCGCCCAGTTTGGTGCAGGAGTTTACCTGAAATCAGAAGCTGAGTGTGGCACCAAAGGTGACCCGGCGATCGGGCAAGCCCTGGAAGCACAACAGCGCATCATTGTTGACGCAATATTGGAAGATGTCGGAGCCCGTCAGGTTCACGCCTTCCACGCCAACACTCAAGAAGTCGGTGAGCTGATACACGATGCTGGCGTTCAGCTGTCCGCGCGCGTCCGTCACCACGGGGAAGCCGAAGGTCGAGTTGAGCGAGGCCCCGCCAGCGGTATCAAGCGTGCGGAATTCATCCCGCCAGGTGTAGCGGGCGCGGGCGGAAATGCCGTACTTCTCGTAGAACAGCGTCACATTGTACGCATGCGGAGAGAAGTCGAGCAGCCCCTGAACCGCAGTAACCGGCACGAAATTTGCGCTGTCGTAAATTCCGTTGATCGCATTGAAGACGTCGGTGCCGCGCGATGCGGATGTGTTCGATGCCTCGCCGCCGCCAAAATCCTGATAGGTGTAGTTGGCGATCACCCCGAAGCCTGAGGCGAAGCCTAGCGTGTCTTCGAAGGCAGACAGGTCATACTGGAATGCAACTTCGATACCCGTCTGCGTCGTGCTCGCCGCATCGTTGATGGTGGTCAGGATATCGACGCAGATCCCGTTGCCCGGAATGTTGGACGAGATGTTGCGATCGGCAATCGGGTTGTAGATACCGCCGCCTTCGCATGGCGGAGTGATGTCGCCAAAGCCATTGCCATCGCGGAATGCCTCTTCCAGCTGCGAGACGAACAGGTTCGTGCGATCCTTGTGGAAGAAGCCGACGCTTACGAGAGCGGAGGGAGCGAAATACCAGTCGACCGACACATCATAGGATGAAACTGTCTCCGGCTGCAGGCTTGGATTGCCGATGGGGATGGCGGCCTGCGAGCTTGTGCCGAAAACGATCGACGTCGAGAGCTGGTTGAAATCCGGCCGGTTGATATCCTCAGTATAGGACGCGCGCAGCACGACATCTTCCAATGGCTCGACAATGAGGTTTAGGCGCGGCAACCATTCCTCGTAATCGCCCGAAGTCGTGACGGACGTCACCGAACCGCCGGAGATATTGTTGCCCGTGGAGTCGATATTGGTCGCCACATAACGTAGGCCGACATTCCCGCGCACCGGCCCGAATTCGAAATTCGCCTGCCCGTACATCGCCACCGTGGTTTCCTCGATATCGTAGAAACCGGCAGGGTTGGGCGAAGGATCGTCGATTGTGCGCATGCCCGGAACACTGGCCAGCGCCGCTTGCAGGATATCCAGCGTGCCCGCCTGATCGTTGAACGCGCGGTCCGGATCGATCAGCAGGAAATCGCCGAAGAACAGTTCGCGCCCATCGCCAGCGTCGTAATTGTCGGGGCCGGGTACCAAAAGCTCGGCGAAGACTGTGCCACGCGGGCTGTCATCGAGCGCGCTCAGGCCAAGCGTCGATCCGATGTCCTGAAACTGGCTGCTGCGATTGTTGTAGCGGAAGCCGAAATCGAGCGACGTGATGAAGCCTGTGAAATCGTAGAAATCGTAGGACATGTCGATACGGAACGCGTCTTCGGAATTCTCCGTCTCATCCGCGCCCACTTGGATCGCATCGAGCACGACATTGGCCGGATCGAGCAATTGCGCCGTGGACGGAGCAAAAGGCGAGCTTGTGTCGAGGCCAAAGGTGAGCCCGTCGGTCAGATCGTAACGGAACGGAACCGCATTATCATTCCCGCCACCTGCATCGAGCGGGGTGACCGGATTGATGAAATTCAGCGTCGTACTGAGGTTCGGATTGACCGTGTCGGAGCGGGATGTCGACGCTTCGACAAACAGCGAAAGACGGCCGATTTCCCATTCGAAGCCGAGACGATAAAGCTGGCTTTCGGTCAGGCGCGCGCCGGTGTCGCTGGAAAAGCGCAGGTTCGGATCGTCATCGTCAATGCCGAGGTTCGGCTGGATGGTGCCGGTCAGAGCGGCCTCGATGCTGCCAAGGTCCACCCCGTCGAGCGTGCCGAAATCGACCGTCTCGAACGTGTCAGGCACGTTGTAGTTGAGGACCGCGCTTACGCCAGAACCCTGCACGCGCGAGCTATCCTGCCGCCGCTCCTGGTCATTGTAGAACGCATCGAAGAAAAGGCGCAGATTGTCGGCCGGTGCCCATTCCAGCGATCCGGCAAAGTTGATCGTTTCGTACTCGAAATTCTCAAGCTCCTGGTTGAGGAACTGGATGCCGAGGAAATCGAAGCTCTGTGCAGCCGGTCGGCGGGTCGGCTGGTTTTCCAGATTGCCGTTGCGAATGACATCGGCATTCACATTCTCGACAAGGCCGCCATCGCGGTCGACACGCGGGCGGAAGGAGACAGCTTCCTGCTCGGTATAGCTGCCCGCGATCACGATGCCGATATCGCCGATCCCGGTTTCCCAATTGTCGCCGAAGCTGGCGGAAACGCGCGGCGTGATGCTGTCTGCAAATTCGCTGTATTCGCCTTGCAGTCGCACCGATGCGACCCGCTCCGTCAGTTCAAGCGGGCGGATCGTGCGCAGGTTGATCGTACCGCCAACAGAGCCTTCAATGGTGTTTGCCTCAGGCGCCTTGATGACTTCCAGAGAGGCGATGATCGCGGCATTCACATCTTCGAAATTGATGCCGCCACGCCCCTGGCCGGAGCCGACGGTAGAGACACCATTGATTTCGGTACGGTTGTCGTTCGTCCCGCGGATCTGCACACCGCTGCCAACGCCTGCACGGCGGGTGATCTGGACGCCAGGGATGTTTTCGAGAACTTCGGCAAGGTTCTGGTCGGGCAGTTTGCCGATGTCTTCGGCCTGGATGACTTCGATCAGGCTGTCCGCATTGCGTTCCTGATTGAGCGCGCTTTCCAACGCGCCGCGAATGCCGGTGACCACGATATCTTCACCGGTATTGGCCTCCGGATCGGTATTGTCAGGTGGCGTGCCAGCGTCCTGCGCAGAAGCAGCGCTTGCGCCAAGAGTCAGAGCTGTGCCCGCCAAGAGGCCGGAAAGAATACGGGCTGTGCCCGTGCGGATACGCTTATCGCGAATACTCATTTTACCACTCCCTATTGGTTCCCAATCTTGTTTTCCCTTCAGGGTAGATTGGTGAACTCGACTGTCAACCTCTATAACATACCATAGTGTCTTTTTCTGTCATACCAATTTACCAGAGCGGCGCGCAAATCCCCGGAGAGTTTGCGGCGGTCAGCCCCAGGCAACAAAATGTCCAGCGGTGTCATTACACGCTTTAGAGACCATTTCCAGCAAAATGTCTAGCGGTGTCATTTTTCGGCTATTGACGGCTGATGGAGCACGGCTCTAGGCGCAGCTTTTCACCTCAAGCGGGTGTAGCTCAATGGTAGAGCAGCAGCTTCCCAAGCTGACGACGAGGGTTCGATTCCCTTCACCCGCTCCAGGTTTCAGATCCTATCCGCAAGAATTGTGGTGTGGTTAGTCGCCGTGCTGAGTAGCGAGCATAGCGGCGACCCGATCGCGCGCGCTGAGCGCAGCTGGAAGCGTGACAACTCGCGTCGGAGTGGAAACGGTTGAGCCGTAGCCCTCGCTTCCCACAGGCGCCTGATAAAAGGTGCGCTCGGTTTCTACCGGCTCTGCGGCTAAAGTATACAAGGCGAGTGCTCGCTCCAGATTGACAGGGCGGTCTATGCCACTCTCATAAGCCTGGCCCAGAACAAACGCTGCGACACGATCTCCCTCTGTTACTAGTTCGGCAAGCCGATCATCGGGAAATTCGGAAAGGATTGCGTTGACTTCCCGGCTGATCGCTTCGTGGTCTGTCCCGGCGCGCGTTAGGGCACGATGCTCCGATGTCATGACAGTTCCGGGAACTGCGCAGGCGGCAAGAACGAGGCACAAGGCGCCCGCCAGAGACTGAACACCGCGCCTAAGACGCATTTCTCTCAGCAGCCAGCTTGTCGCCCATTTCAGCAGGAACGTTGACCACCGTCTTCTTTCCGGTGGCTGGATCTGTCTGATGGAAGTTGAACGCTTTTCCGCGCAGCGGGCCAGCGGCAAGGTCGGCTATCATGATTTTGACATGGTTGTTTTCTGGCGTGGCAAAAGGCGCGACCAGATCGACCAGCCAGATTTCGTCACCCGATTGCCAGTCTTCCATGGTGAAGACCTGGTCCTTTGCAAAAACACCCTGCTCAAGCTTCGCGCGAGCTTCCTCATTGCAATATGCCCAAAACGCAGCGCCCACCGGCTGATCGCCATCACGGAAAATCCACAATTGCTCCTTCAGCAGCGCGGGCATCGCGATGGATTCGAGGATGAACAGCGGCAATTGGCGATGAATTTTCGACTGGGTGAGGAGCCACGAAATCTCGCCGAGCAAATGGCTGACGGTGGGGGCTTCTGGCTGGCTGATTGGTTCTCTCCCGTGTGATTGCAGGACTGCTCATAACGTGTCAGCGCGTAGGCTTCCAGCCCCTGGCCGGACATTACAAAATCGTCACCTGAATGAAAATGAACAATTTTTGGGACACTTGCCATAATCTCGTCACATTCTCACGAGAGGTTTACCGAGTCTTCCGCTAAAGACATCAGGGACGTGTATCATGGGGGCGAGCACCAGCCGCTCATCTTTCTGCTGCTCCGATTTTTGCAATATCGGCGTAAGCACATCAGTCATCTTCGGTCTTCGCCGTCGTCTCTCGAGCTGCGGTTTGAGGAGGGGTTGTGTTTAATGCACCGAAACACGCCAATTCATCGAACTGGCTTTCGTTCGATCCTGCGCATATTCGCGCTCGGCCTGCTTGTCAGTGGTTGCGGGGATTCGTCTATGGATGACGAGCCTTTGTCCTCACAGGAGGTCGCGAACGCGACGTGCATGACGCGCATTCTTGATGATGCTGGCGTCGATGACGTTTCCGTCACATTCGTTTCGGAAGCGGGCGCGTACCTTTTACAAGTCTATACCGGCGAAACCTACCCGACGAATGATGGCTCGGAGGTCGAGAGAGAGCTGCGAGTCATTGCTGGTCGTTTCGCCGAAGAGTTCCATTCTGAATTGTTCCAAAATGCGCCGCGTGGTCCAGACGACTACGCTCGCCTGTACGAGAATTTCGGCAACCCGCAATATTCGCGGCTCAAGGACATTACTCGTGGGCGTGCGATGCATTTCGAGCAGCAAGAGAGGGGAACGGTAGAAAGCGTCTACCCGGAAGCGACCAACCAGCTGTTCCGTCTTCGGGACTGGCTCTTTGTGGTCTCGGTACATCAAAGCACGTCCGGTGATGTTCCGATCGACAGCATCGATGCTGCGCTGCGCATTATTGAAGGAGGTGAGGATAAATGCCCGAGGTAACAGCCCAACAAGTCAGGGACGCAGCGAACAGCGGGGATTGGCAGGAAACTTACCGCCTCATCACGATCTACGCGGAATCCAATCCATCGGTGGTTCCAAGCACGATGGTCAATTGGTTCAAGTCCGCGCGGTACATCAATAAGCCCGGTCCGATAAACGACAACGCTCTGCGGTACACGGTTTTCCGCTCCAACGATTTGATGAGCCAAGAATTGGGGCTTGGCCCGGTGTCGCTCGCTCGCAACCAGCAAGTCTCGGATGGACTGGCAAGTCTCGTCGCCGACTACATGATTGATGTTATGACCGGCGCGACCTCATTCAGCGCGCAAAGTATCTTCGAGCTGGATGTCGGCAGCGCTGTCAACGATCTTGGTTTCCCTCGTTCTGGTTGGGCAGGCGGCGCATTTGGCGAGGCCTATGGCTTTAATATCTTCGGCACTGGAGGAATATTTAGCTTCAGCGATAGGTCGGCTTTCCAGCGATGGGCTGAGATTGCTGGTCAAGTTGCGCGGGAAGGGCAGCTGATAAATATGCCAAACCGTGGCGAACCGTCGCTGCTCATTGGGCTGGCAGCCGTGGCTTCCTTGGACGACATACCGTGGTGGGCTTTCAATGATTTGCTCGATTACGGGGTTCTGGGCGCCTTGGGTCTGGGGGACCTCTTCGATCTAATGGATTTCTCGCTTACCGAGGAAGACGAACTCTATGGCGATTTCATTACGAACGCGTCTTTCGATCCCAATTTCGGTACGACTTTCAGTCTCAATTATATACCCTATGACACAGTCAAAACTCCTCGGAAGGGGGTAGTAACCGTTTTGCCGGGGGGCGACTACTTTGGGGACATGTCAGGGGGCGCTGACAGCGGTTTTGGCTCTGTTGGGGCACCCCAATACGCCTTGATCAACAATGGAACGACCACCCAGGTGTTTGAGAACAGCGGGGTTAGCACTGAGAACGGCCTGTCATCCCCTGATTGGGCCGCTGGCGGCGTGGCGGCTGCGAAGGCTTTTTCATCGTCGATCGGTCGGCGGCTTTTTGGCGACAATGCACTCGCTGGTGCCTTGGTCGGCTCTGTTCTGAGCGAGGTTGCTGGCGATATTAGCGGGCGACTATTCTACTCTTCTGAGTCGGCCGAAGAATTGGCCGATATTTTCAGCCGTGAATCGCTCAGCAACCTTGGCGTCAATATAGCCGGTGCGGGCGCAGGCGCTTTGACGTCCTATTTCGTTGGTGAAGCGTTCGCGAAACTGGGCATCGATGGCTTTGCAGGCGAAGCGTTGAATTCCACAGCCAGCTTTGCTCTATCGACCATCGCCAGCAATATTGTGAAGGATGGCGCGAGTGCTGCCTTCGACGGTTTGGGGACACTCGACTTTGCAGGCTTTGCCGGATCTTTCCTCGGGTCAAAACTCGCTTCATTCGTCAAGACTTTCGATAGTGTCGGTGGTCAGATCGGATTCTCGGTGGGTGGCGCGGTCGGCGGTGCACTCGCGGCAAGCGTTTTTGCCAAATCGAGCGCGATTATCGCAAACTTCCTTGCGCCAGGGGTGGGTGCATTTGTCGGGGCTCTGCTTGGCGGCGTGATAGGCTCACTCTTTGGTGGCAATTCCACTCCGGAGTCCGGCGCGCATGTGGTTTGGAATGCTGCGCTCGGCGAGTTCACTACAGGTGCCAGTTGGGCCGACGATTGGGGATCTAGTAGCGACAATCAAAAAGCCCGTGAGCGGGCAATCGATCTCGCTACCTCGGCCGGAGATGTCCTCAATCGAGTTATTGATGGACTAGGCACAAGCGCAAGCGCCTACCAAAATCCGACAAGGATCGGAGCGGGCGCTTATGGCCAGGAAAATAGCGATTTCGTATATTGGGGAGCTGGCGAAAATAGTCAAAACCATAGCTTGACGGGAAGCTATGATAATTCGACGCAAGCTTTGAACCACGGGATTAGGGTCGCGCTCGATAGCGTGACCCTGCAGGGCGGAGACATCTATCTGAAGCGCGCCCTCTACAAGACCCTGGAAGAGAACACAGACAGGGCGAGTTTCGATTTCGGCCAGCTATTAGGTGATCTTTCTGTTGCTGCTGATTATTCGTTTTACCAATCAAAGGCGCCTTTGATTGATGCCGCCATTGCTTTGGCTCCTGAATCCGCGCTCGCTCAAGGATGGATTTTAACTCTCCTCCGCTCCTCGGAAATGGGCTTCGATGATTTCCACAAATCCGATTTCTACGGCGGTCTACACGGGTTCCTTGAAGGCTCGCCTTTCCTGAATGGTGTCGATCCCGCTGATATCGAGCTTAATTGGCAGGGCGGTGACTTGCGGATTTCTGCTGGTGAGACTGTGCGGGGCGGCAATGCCACTGTGGCGGGCTGGTCCAGCGCGTCAAATGAAACCACGCGTTGGCGCATGGTCGAAGGGCCGGGCGGTGAAACGATCACTGCGATGGAGACAGGGCAGAACCACGGCGCAGCCAACGGTGGCGGGATCACTAGTTCAAATGCCGTTACGATTGATGGCAGCAAAGGCTACGAATTCACGGTTTACGTGCAAGGCCACACGCTGAACAAGCATCGCGCCTATTTCGGCACCATGTCCAACACGGTGGTGAATGCAGTCAGCGGTTCGCCGAAGAACAATCCGTATTTCTGGTCCGCCATTCCCGGCAGCGGCAACTCCATGCAGGCCGACAAATGGTACAAGGTCGTTGCCTACATCCTGCCTGAGGGTGAGCGCCTGAGTGCACAGGCCGATATGGGCGGCGTCTATGATGCCTCGACCGGGGAGAAGATCGCCAATGTCACCAATTATGCCTGGGATCCGGCTCGTACCCGTTCGACAACGGCCCTCCGCTTCTTCAACTACTACGATGAAGCGAAGACCGGCTATTCGACATATTGGGCGAAGCCGCAGATCAGGACTGTTGACGGGACTACTCCGACATCAGGCAACCTGATCGACACAAGCGGGTGGGCGGACGATCCTCAAAGCTCCATGGTGATCGACAATTTCGCGTCTACCATGGGCTATCGCCGCACGGTCAACATCACTGCGAACTACACCGGCTCGATATATTCGGACATCGTGACCGCAACCGGTTCCAACAATATCACCATTTCGGATGCGGTCTCTGCGAGCAGCATGAACGGCCCGGGCATGACAGGCAGCTCGCGCCTCAGCGATGACATCTTCATCGGCAACGACGGCCACAATCAAATCTATGGCTATGCCGGCTGGGACTGGCTGGACGGCGGCGCGGGCGTCGACCGCATCTACGGTGGCAGCGGAAACGACTTCATCAAAGGCGGCGATGGCAACGACTACGTCCAGAATTGGACCAACGGGCCTGCGCCTGGCGGTCTCTACGGAGAAGACGGCGACGATACCATCCATGGCGGTGCCGGTAAGGATGCCATGTTCGGCGGGAACGGCAACGACCTGTTCCTGGCCGATGACGACAACATCTGGGATTACATGAACGGTCAGGCAGGCAGCGATACGATCAGCTATCGCCTTTTCGATCGGGCTGTGACCATCGACATGAATGTCGGCAAGGATACGTCATACACATACAGAGCCTATGGTGACGGTGCAGTCGGCATCGAGAACGTTGCGGGCACGCGCTATGCCGACACGCTCATCGGAGACAGCCAGCATAACGTGCTCGATGGCGGCGCGTCTGATGATACCATTTCGGGTGGCAGCGGCAACGATACGCTTATTGGCGGCACAGGCCGTGATACGCTCAACGGCAACGCCGGAAGCGACACGGTTTCCTATCGCCATTCCAATTCCGGCGTTACGGTCGATCTTACCGCAGGTACGGCAAGCGGCGGTGAAGCGCATGGCGACAGCTTTACCTCGATCGAGAGCATCGAAGGTTCATCGCACAGCGATGACCTGCGTGCGCGCGCTGCGACCGGCAAGCTGGCAGGCCTTGGGGGCAGTGACATCTTGCGCGCTTCCACGGGCGCGATTGCTTTTGACGGTGGCGAAGGCATCGACACAGTCGATTATGCGGATTCCACGGCAGGCGTTTACGTGAATCTCGGATCCGGCACCGGTTCCGGCGGCTGGGCTGCAGGTGATACCTACAGCAGCATCGAACAGGTGATCGGCTCCAATTTTGGCGATACCATTCATGGGACCGACGAAAGCGAGCGCTTTCAGGCTGGCGCAGGCAATGACTACATGTATGGCAAGGGCGGCGACGATTCCTACGGTTTTACCGATGGAACGGGTGTCGATTATGTGACGGACACCGGCGGTTTCTACGATTACATGGTGGTCGACGGCTCGATTTCGCTGAACGACCTCACCATGTCTCGCAGCGGCTCGACTCTCGTCCTTGGTCGCAAATCCACTTCGGACAAAATGTATGTCCAAAGCCATTTCAGCACCGATAGCCAGGGTCTGAAGTCCTACACCATGGACCGCCTGACTTTCGAAAATGGGTCTTGGCTATGGATTAGTCATCTGACCAGCTTTCAGAACGGCGGTGGCGGCAACAATACGCTGCATGGAACAGGCCAAAGCGACTGGCTGCATGGCTATTCCGGCAATGATGTCATCAATGGGGGCGAAGGCCTCGATGTGCTCATCGGCGGTGCGGGTACCGACACACTGCGCGGCGGTGCGCATTCAGACACCTATATCTTCGGGCGCGGTAGCGGCGTCGACATTATCGACGATACCGGCGGCTATGAGACCTTGGTGTTCGCCGGGGACATCAAGTCGAGCGACCTGATGATCGAATATAGCGGCAATGATTTGTATATCGGCCTCAAGGTGGACGGGCAGAACTACACTGCATTCAACGCGCCCGACAGGGTGAAGATCATCGGCCAGAAAACCTTGGCGAAGGCGGTCGAATACATCCAGATCAATGGTCACAAGCTATCGCTGCCAAAGCTGGTGGGCGATGCCACCGGTTCCAGCAGCCCGCCGCAGGTCGAAGATCGAAACATCACTATCTATTCCAGATTCACAGGTGGAGCGATCACCACGATCAACGCCTATGATCCCGAGGGCGATACGCTGACTTTTTCGGTCACATCGCACACCAGCAATCTCAACGAAGACTATTACATGCTGAATGGAGGCAGCCAACTTTACACCACTGCCTATTGGAACCGGCAGGATTACGAGTTCGCGAACGTTACCGTCACGGCCAGTGACGGAACGTCGACAGGTTCAGGTACGGTGTCTATCACCTATGCACCTGATCCAATGGGTGGTCCGATTTGGCCGATCGTCATGGACCTTGATGGTGACGGTGTCGAACTGGTCAAGGCGTCTAAAAGCAGCGTTGCGTGGGATGTCGATGAAGATGGCCTGCTCGACAATCTCGGCTGGATTTCCGGCGACGATGCCTTTCTCGCACTGGACCGCGATGGCTCTGGCGCAATCGACGATATTTCGGAAATCAGCTTCATCCAGGATGCCGAAGGCGCGACGACAGACCTTGAAGGTCTGCGTGGCTTTGATTTCGATGCCGAAGGCGTCTCCGATGGCAAGCTGGATTCGAACGACGTCTTTTACGCCAATTTCCTGCTGTGGCAGGATGCGAATGCCAACGGCATTTCTGAGGAAGGCGAGCTGAAGACACTCGCAGAGCATGGCATCGTGTCGATCGATCTGACGGGCGAGCCGACCAATGACAAGCACAAGAAGACCTCCAAGAATGCAGTCCTGAACTCTGGGACCTTCACCTATGCTGACGGGTCAGCGGGCGGCTTTGGTGATGTGGTTCTCGGTGTTGAGCACGGCGGCTCTGAGAAGGATTCCTCGAAGGCTTTCACCAGAAAAGAAACGAGCAAATTGTTCGCACGCGATACCGCAAATACCGACACGGCAGATTTCGGCGGTGAACTTGCACCAATCGTGATCGATTTCGATTTGAACGGCCTTGAATTGACGCCGGTCGGGCGCTCCCAGATCAACTTCGATGCTGATGGTGATGGCGATCTCGAACGGATCGGCTGGATTTCCGGCGGTGACGGCATCCTGGCGCTCGATCTGGATGGCGACAATGCCATCACATCGGGGCAGGAAATTTCCTTCTCGCAATATGCGGGTCGCGGCGCGACCGACCTTGAGGGCCTGCGCACATTTGATGGCAATGAGGACGGCATCCTGGATGCAGGCGATGCCATTTGGCAGGACCTGAAAATCTGGTTCGACAGCAATCACGATGGCGTGACGCAGGATGGCGAGCTTGTTTCCATCATCGATACGAGCGTCGCCACAATCGAATTGTTCGGACAGCAGGGCCGATCGGAATATGGCGGCAACGCTATCAACGAAGTCACAAAGGTCACTTTCTCTGACTTCGATGGTTTTGCAGGCCTAGCCGACGTCTCGCTCGGCTATCTCGAACTTAAGGAAAACGTGCAGAGTAAGCGGGCCGCGCCAGCGCCAATGCAAATGGATAAACACATTGGCCATGTCGAGGGCCGCCATTCCGCAATGTCCGAACGTCGCCAGATGCTCGTAAATGCCTATCACGCGGAATACGGTCCCGAGTCCCTGCGTGAGGTCAAACAGCAGGGGACTCTGCGTTCGCAAGATCTTCCATTGACGCGCTCACAGCCAAAAGACTCTTCCTTGCAAGGTTATTTGCGGCCTGAGAGCAGCCCACTGGTGAACGCAGTCTTTGATGGTCTCTCCGGGGTCATCGATCAGGACGCGGCTCTGATTCCTCAGACCGGCCCTTCGCATATGTTGCGCTCGAAAGGTGAGGAAAGTGCAATGCTGAAACGCATCGCTCTCATCCGTCAGGATCTGTGCAGCTTTGGCGCCAGCTGCCATGCCGACACGCGCGACAACAATTCGATCATGCGTGAGCATCAGGACTGGTTCGCTTAATTACGTATCGACGCCGCGCTCAGGGTGAACAGGGGCGGCAATGGGCGTGGCTTGCACAGCGTAGCAAATTCGGGTTTGACGCAGCCTGCCCATGACCACATTCTTTCTCACCTTCCTTTCGGTGGCGCTTGCCATGCTGGCCGGGCGAGAGGCTGTGCGTGTGGCGCGTCTGGCTTCGGCGGGCGCAAAGCCGGCGGCGCTTTTGAGTGTGGCCCTTGTTTGTGCGATTGGTGCGTGTGCGGCCGCGGCGTGGCTGGCCACGTCATTCGCTGACCTGCTGACGCCTGAGCACAAAAGATGGTTCGTCGCAGCAGCTCTTGCTCTGGCTGCCGCTGAGGTCGCATTCCTGGACGCGCCTTCCGCACCGCAAGAGCCTACACAATCGCTCGGCGCGATTTTCATCGTCTTGTTCGCCGGAATCTTTGCCGATGCGAGCGGTCTGCTCGTGCTATCGCTGAGTGTCGCGAGTGGCGCGCCGGTCCTTGCGGCGGCTGGTGGAACACTTGCCGCCGCGGGTGTGTTGGGGATCGCCATCATGGCAGGACCGGACTGGGAACTCCTCCCGCGCAAAATGTTGCGCGTTACAATCGCAATGCTTTTGATCGTTGCGGCAATTGCGATCGGTTTATCTGATGCAATCGTTTAATTTCGATCGCTTTTATCGATCAAGCCCATCCGTATTCTAAGTGAAACCAAACGGCGCTGTCGCCCGTTGAAAAGGCAAACACGCATTTCTTACGGAGACCCATTATGAGTACCTCAGGCGACAATTCGAAAGCTGCGTTGATCGACGGTCTTAACGGCCTGCTTGCCGATCATCTCGCGCTGTATTTCAAGACTAAGAATTTTCACTGGCATGTGAAGGGCCCGCGTTTCCGCGATCTCCACCTGCTGTTCGACGAGCAGGCGATCGAAATTCGCGACCAGATCGATGACATCGGTGAGCGCGTGCGCAAGAATGGCGCCGACACGCTGACCAGCATCGCTTCCGTCGCTGCCAAGACGCAGATCAAGGATCAGGATGATACGACCCTGTCTGCAGAAAAGATGGTCGAAGAACTGCGCGACGATAACCGGAAAATGGTCGGTGCATTGAAGGCCCTCAAGAAGCACGCTGAAGCGGCTGGCGATAATGCCACCGACGGGTTGCTCGACGATTGGACCGACATGGCAGAAGAGCGTGTCTGGTTCCTCAGCTCGACAATCCAGTAAGCGCAGTTGGACGCATAGCTATTCCGCCGCCGCAGAGTTCTCGCTCTGCGGCGGTTTTGCCTTTAGGGTCCGGCCCATGACTGATATCGAATATATTGACGACGCCGGAGCGGCTGAGATCGCCGCTTTCCTTGAAAAGCTGATCGCTGCGAAATTCGCTGAAAGTGCTGAGCCGGTTGCCATCAGTGTACCCGGCGGCTCGACCCCGTTCCCGATTTTCGAAGAGCTTGTGAAGGCTGATCTCGATTGGTCACGCCTTACCGTATGGCCGGGCGATGACAGGATCGTCCCCGAAGATCACCAGGCGAGCAATACCGGCAAGATTCGCGCGCTCTTCGAGCCGCTCGGTGCGACCGTTGTGACGCTGACCGTCATGGAGGACGTGCCGCATTTCGCACTGGTTTGGCTCGGCATGGGGGCGGATGGACATATCGCCAGCCTGTTCCCGAACACCGATCCGCAGGTGAATGAGCCTGCCCGCGTAAAACGCCTCACGCCAGATCCGTTGCCGCCGGAGGCTCCGTTCGATCGCATCACGCTTACCATGCCATCGCTTCTGGATACCGATCGCCTGATGTTCGTCATTCGCGGCGATGAGAAGCGCGGCGTGTTCGATGCAGGCGCGGCGGGCGAGCATGATCTGCCCATCGCCCGGTTGCTCGGCGCGCGCGGCGATACGAAAGTGACATGCTTCACCTGATCCCCGCCTGGGTCCAGCGACCGCTGATGCCGCTGGCCAATCGCATTCGCAATTTCTGGCAGCAACATGCGAGCGCCGATGTCTACGGCGTGGCGCTGATCGGCTTTGATGCCGACGACCAGCTGCTTCTCGTGCGCCATTCCTATGGCGCGCGCAAATGGGCGATGCCGGCGGGCGGGATCAAGCGCGACGAAAACCCGGAGGACGGCATCCGGCGCGAGATCAGGGAGGAGTTGAGCGTCGAGCTGAGCGATCTCGAACTGGTCATGGAGCACAAGGAGCAAGTGCCGGGGCAGGACCGCAAGCACCATGTCTGGGTCTTCACTGCACGGGTTTTGGAAAAGCCCCGTCCCGACATGCGCGAGGTGATCGATGCGCGTTACTTCGATTTGGACGATCTTCCCGAGCCACTGGAAAAGCGTGTGCGCCCGCGTCTCGAAATGCTTCAGGCGCGAAAACTCTAGCTCTCTGCGGCTGGCAAGTTTTCCGAATTGTCCACGCAGGCCATCCAACGGGCATCAAGTTCCTGTCGCGGATTTGTGCTGCCATCGATTTCAGCCGCGATCAGATCGCCCGCAGCCGCCATGTCATCGACGACTTCACTATCGGTCCGCCCGCCGATTTCCTTCGCAGCCTGCATATATCGCACTGCCAGGCCAATAATCTCGCGTTGTTCTTCGCGCGAATGGGTATCGGAAAGGCCAATGCCCATGCCGAGGAAGCTGCAGGCGACAGCTTCGTCATAGGTGACGTCAGGGAGGGAGGCGGATGCCGGCGCGATTGCAGCCAGAAGGATTGCGAAAACCATGGTCAAAAATACTGCGATTCGGGCGGCCGCGCAATCCAATTAGAGTAACGGCAATTGCGGATCCTCGCGTTTGCCTTTGCTCTCTTTTTCTCTCTCGAGGTTGCTCAGCGTCAGACCCATCAGCCGGATCGGCATGGCGAGGGGCAGTTCGGCTTCCAGTATCTCATGCGCGATCGCGGCGAATTGCGCCCTGTCCGCCACGGGCGCATCGAGCGAGCGGGCGCGGGTCATGATCTGGAAGTCGTTGAACTTCACCTTCAGCGTGACCGTTCGCCCCTTCGCCTGTTTGTCAGCGATGCGCCCCCAGACGATTTCGATGATGTTGTCGAGCGTTTCGCGCAGCGCGCTGCCGCTGGAGATATCTTCGCTGAAAGTGCGCTCCCCGCCAATGCTCTTGCGGATGCGATTGGCGCGGACGGGGCGATGATCAATCCCGCGTGCCGCCTTGAACAGATAATCGCCGAAACTACCGAAATGTGCGCGAAGCCACTGCAGGTCTTTCCCAGCCAGGTCTGCGCCTGTTTCAATGCCCAGCCGCGCCATCTTTTCGGCGCCCTTTGGTCCGATCCCATGGAAGCGCCGGATGGGGAGCGATTGTACGAATTCGGCACCTTGGCCGGGGCGGATGACGCAAAGCCCATCGGGCTTGTTCTGGTCGCTCGCCAGCTTGGCGAGGAATTTGTTGTAGGAAACCCCCGCACTCGCAGTCAGCTGCGTGGTCTCGCGGATAGCCTTGCGAATAGCCTGCGCGATTGCGGTGGCGGAACCGATGCCGTGAATGTCTTCGGTAACATCCAGAAACGCCTCATCGAGGCTGAGCGGTTCGACATGCGGCGTGTGATAGAGAAAGATTTCGCGGATCTGCGCGGAGACCTCGCGATAGGCATCGAAGCGGCTTTTGACGAAAATCAGGTCCGGGCATTTCCGCTTGGCTGTGACCGATGGCATGGCGCTTTTCACACCGAATTTCCGCGCCTCGTAGCTCGCCGCCGCCACCACGCCGCGGCCTGACGATCCGCCCACGGCGACCGGCTTGCCGCGCAATTCGGGATTGTCCCGCTGCTCTACGCTCGCAAAAAACGCATCCATATCGACATGGATGATCTTGCGCAGACCCGGCGCCTCATCCGCGTTTTCGTCAACAGGATTGGCAGCATTCTCGGCCATGAGCGGCATATAAGCACACCCGCGCGATGCGGGAACCGTGAAGCGCCGGGCACCGCCTTTAATCGGTGCTTTCCTTTTGCGCACATCACCGCCACAAGCCCGTGGTGAGCCAAGATGATCCCGCCCAAACGGACAATTCCGCCAAATCGAACCCGCTGACCCGCAAGCTGGGGGAGCGGGAGCTGATTTTCCTGATGGCGATGCTGATGAGCCTGCAGGCCTTCGGCATCGATTCCATGCTCCCCGCACTCGGCCAGATCGCCGGAGAAATGGGCGCTGAGGGCAATGAGCGGCAATTCGTGATCGGGGCCTATTTCCTTGGCGGCGGGATCGGCGCGTTCTTCCCCGGAGCCTTTGCCGATCGTTTCGGGCGGCGGCCCGTGCTGGCGCTGGCGCTGGTCTCCTACATCACATTGTCGCTCGCTTGCGCACTGGTGACGAATTTCGACCTGCTGGTCGCTCTCCGGCTGGTGCAGGGCGTGCTCTGCGCCGGTCTCAGCGTGGTGCCGCTCGCGATGGTGCGCGATCATGTGGGCGGCGACAAGATGGCCCGGTTGATGAGCCTCATCATGATGATCTTCCTGCTCGTGCCGATCCTCGCACCGGCCATCGGTCAGGGCATCATGTACTTTTTCGGCTGGCGCGCGATCTTCGGCGCGATGGCCATCGTGGGCAGCATCGCTGCCACCTGGGCGTGGCTGCGCCTGCCAGAGACCTTGCACGAGGAAGATAGGCAGGACATCCGCGCAAAGACGATCCTCAAGAACATGGGCAAGGCGATTTTTGCGCGCCAATCCATCGGTTATGTCATCGGCGCCGCGCTGGTGTTCGGTTCGCTGTTCGGCTTCCTCAATTCCTCGCAGCAGCTGATTTCGCAGACTTTCGGGCAAGGCGATTACTTCGCGCTGATCTTCGGCGGGGCCGTGCTCGGCATGGTGGCGAGCAATTTCACCAATTCGCGCATTGTCGAAAAATTCGGCGCGCGGCGGGTGAGCCATGCCGCTCTGCTCGGCTTTATCGTGGTGTCGGCGCTGCTCGTCTGGCGATCCTTCGGGCCGCCTTATATCTTGTGGGAATTTATCGTGCTGATGAGCTGCGCGATGGCGACGCTGGGCTTTGTCGGTGCGAATTTCAGTTCCATCGCCATGCAGGATTTCCAGCATATCGCAGGGTCCGCCAGCAGCGGCCAGACGGCGCTGCGCATGATGACCGGCGCGATCCTCGGCGCATTTATCGGCAGCCTGTACGATGGCACTCCGTTGCCGCTCGCCTATTCCATGCTGGCTTGCGGCTTGCTCGGTCTGGTCGTCGTTTTGTTCAGTGAGCGGGGCAAGCTTTTCCGCCGCTTGCATTCACCCGTCCAGCGTGCAGAAATACCCCGGCGATGAGCGAAATTTTTGACCTGATAATCATCGGTGGCGGCGTAAATGGCGCTGGTGTCGCGCGAGATGCGGCGGGGCGCGGCGCGAAGGTCCTGCTGCTTGAAAAGGGCGATCTGGCGAGCGGCACGTCGAGCAAATCGACCAAGCTGGTGCACGGCGGCCTGCGTTATCTCGAATATTACGAATTCGCACTGGTGCGCGAGGCATTGGGCGAACGCGAAACCGTATGGCAGATCGCGCCGCATATCGTCTGGCCCATGCGCTTCATCCTACCGGTGACGGACGGGATGCGCCCCAGATGGATGCTGCGGGCAGGGCTGTTTCTCTACGATCATATCGGCGGCAAGGGGCGGCTGAAAAACACCAGCAGCGTCAATCTGAAAAAGCATGCCGCAGGCGCTCCGCTGGAGAAACGCTACAAGCGTGGTTTCGAATATTCGGACGGTTGGGTGGACGATGCGCGGCTGGTCGTCCTGAACGCGCTCGATGCGGCAGAGCGCGGAGCGGAAATCCGCACCCGCACGCTGGTCACCTCCGCCCGGAGAGACGGAGACATCTGGCACGTCGAAGCGGGCGGCGAAACGTTCCAGGCGCGCGCCATCGTCAATGCGGCTGGGCCGGAGGCGGACGATCTTGCGCGGCTGGTGGGTGAGCAACCCGCCTACGGCATTCGCCGCGTGCGCGGATCGCATATCGTCGTGCCCAAGCTGTTCGACCATGACCGCGCCTACATTCTTCAGCAGCCCGACACGCGCATCTGCTTCGCCATTCCATGGGAGAATGACTTCACCCTGATCGGCACGACCGATGCCGATCACGCCGGGTCTCTCGATGATGTGCAGGCGAGCGATGAAGAAATGCGCTATCTCTGCGATGCCGCCAACCGCTATTTCGAACAGGATGTGACGCCTGATGACGTGGTGCACACCTATGCCGGAGTGCGCGCGCTGGTTGATGACGGATCGGGTCGCCCCGAAGCGGCCACGCGCGGCTACAAGATCGCCCTGTCGGACCCATCTCGCGGTGCGCCGATCCTTGGCATTTATGGCGGCAAGATCACCTCCTATCGCCACGTCGCAGAGGACGCGGTGGACAAGCTCGCAGAACGGCTGCCGGTGCTCAAAGGCGAAAGCTGGACGGGCAAGGAACCGCTGCCCGGCGGCGAGTTCAAATACACCGCGCAGCCCATCCTGTTCGACGTCCTGCGCGAGGATTACCCCTTCCTGTCGGAGACCGACGTGGTCCGCATCGGCCGCGCCTACGGCACGCGCGCGGGCGACTGGCTGGGGGAAGCGAAGAGCTGGGACGATCTGGGTCGCAATTTCGGCGCGGGGCTGAGCGAAGCGGAAGTCGATTACTTGCGCCGCGTGGAATGGGCGCAGACGGCCGATGATGTGCTTTGGCGGCGCACCAAGCAGGGCGTGCACATGAGCGAGGCCGAGCAGGCGAGTTTGCGCGAATTTATGGGTGGTTAGGGGAGCGATGCGCCTCTGGCGGCGGTGAAGACCTTGTACCACTGCTCGCGCGACCAGCTGACCTGCATCGCCTGCGCGGCTTCAGTGATCCGCTCGCGTTTTTGCGATCCGACGATCGGCACGATGCCTGCCGGATGCGCCATGAGCCAGCTGTAGGCAGCGACGGCCCGGTCGACACCCAGCTCTTCCGCCACTTCTCCCAAGACGCGCGCAACGCGGCGATCACGCTCGCTTTCGGGACGCATCAGGCGGCCACCACCAAGCGGGCTCCACGCCATCGGTGTGAGGCCCAGCCGCATGGCCTGATCCATCTCGCCATTGTCGAACGGCTCGATCCGCAGCGGGCTGATTTCGGGCTGGGTCGCGCTGAGCGGGGTGTCGAGAAATCCGCTGAGCGCCTCGATCTGCGCAGTGGTGAAGTTCGACACGCCAATCGCGCGCACCTTGCCGCTCGCCACCGCGTCATCGAGAAAGCGCGCCAGATCCTGTGGGTGAGTGAGGATATCGGGGCGATGGATCAGATAGAGATCGATCATATCGGTGCCGAGCCGGCTGAGCGACTTTTCCAGCGCAGACTGCATATATTCGCGCGACTGGTCATATGGCAGCGGCGGCATGATCCCGCCCTTGGTGACGAGCGTGATGCGCTGGCGGAGCGAAGGATCGGCGCTGAAAACTTCGCCAAGTTTCGCCTCAACATCGCCAAAGCCATTTTCGCCGTCGAAGCCGTAGATATCGGCAGTGTCGATAAAGTCGATCCCGGCTTCGAGCGCGGTGTTCAGCAGCGTTGCAACTTCGTCGACTGAGCCATGACTGCGCCACATGCCCCAAGCAATGGGGCTGACGGAGATGCCGGAATCGTTGACGGTGCGGCGGTAGGGGGCGGGGAGGCTGGTCATGTGCGCCACATACCCGTTCGTCCTGAGCCTGTCGAAGGGCGACTGCGCTGAATTACGACATCTTACTTCGACAAGCTCAGCACGAACGGATTTTCAATCCGTGGCGGCAGCCTCAACCTTCGCCAGCAGCGCCTCTACCTGCACTTGCGCGCCCTGGCTGGCTGAAAGCTCCGCCACCACGCCATCGAAAGGTGCGGTGAGCGCGTGTTCCATCTTCATCGCTTCGAGCACCATCAGCCGCTGGCCCGCAGTGACCGCATCACCCTCCGCCACATCGACCGCGATGACCTTGCCCGGCATGGGCGCGAGGATGTCGCCATCGGCGGCGGCTCCGGGGCCGCCTGCTTCGTGGCGGGCTTCGGTTAGCATAAAGGTTTGACCATCTTCATCGACGAGATATCCGTCAGATGTCCTCTCGACCCATGCTGCGGAGTCGATGTCGATCTCGGCAAAAACAACTTCGTGTGTGGACGCGCCGTCGTTCAGTTGGACAACGATTTGTCTAGCTTCTCGATTAAGCCGAAAACCGAGATTCCCCCAAGGACCAAGATCGTTCTCGAGATAGGTTTGGCGAATGTCTCCCGGTCGACCTCCTCTAGCCCTGTCAATCACCAAATGGGCGACGGATTGGAGGACGCGCTCGGAGGGTTCTTCGTCTGGGATGAACTGATCCAACTTTGCCGCAATGAGACCGGTGTCCATTGTGCCGGAACGAAAGTCTTCGTCATCCAGCAACAGGTTTAGAAAGCCTGCATTGCATTTGACCGGCCAGCAAATGACATCGCCGGTCATCTCTTGGAGATCATTGATCGCGGCTTCTCGGCTTTCGGCATGGGTTACGAGCTTGGCGATCATCGGGTCATAATACGGAGATATTTCGCCGCCCTGCTCGACACCGGTCTCATTTCGCCTCTGCTTCGATCGACGGCTCAAATAGGGGAGGCGAAAGTAAGTGAGTGGCCCCGTGCTCGGCAAAAACCCCTTCGCGGGATCTTCAGCATAAAGCCGCGCTTCAATCGCCCAGCCATCGATGCTGAGCTCCTCCTGCTTCAGCGGAATCTCTTCGCCGCTTGCCACGCGTAGTTGCCATTCGACGAGATCCACGCCGGTGATCTCCTCGGTCACCGGATGCTCGACCTGCAGGCGGGTGTTCATCTCCATGAAGAAAATGCGGTCGGCGCGCAGGCCTTCGCTGGCGTCGGCGATGAACTCGATCGTTCCCGCGCCCTCGTAATCGACCGCCTTGGCGGCG
Organism: Aurantiacibacter sp. MUD61; assembly: GCF_027912455.1. Lineage (NCBI taxonomy): Bacteria > Pseudomonadati > Pseudomonadota > Alphaproteobacteria > Sphingomonadales > Erythrobacteraceae > Aurantiacibacter > Aurantiacibacter sp. MUD61. The sequence goes on along the minus strand of NZ_CP115446.1, from coordinate 421,400 downwards.
CGTACGGCGGCGGCGCAGATCTCTGCGCGGGTTGCCTCATCCATGCCCGGAGCGGGTGCTTCCTCGATCACCTTCTGGTGGCGGCGCTGGAGCGAGCAGTCGCGTTCGAACAGGTGGACGACATTGCCGTGGCTGTCGCCGAACACCTGCACCTCGATATGGCGGGGCGAGGTGATCCACTTTTCCAGCAAAACTTCGTCGTTGGAAAAGCTCGCCTTGGCTTCGCGCCGGCAGCTTTCGAGATCGGCTTCGAAATTCTCAGGGCTATCGACCTTGCGCATGCCCTTGCCGCCGCCGCCCGCGACCGCCTTGATCAGCACCGGATAGCCGATGGCATCGGCCTCTTTCTTGAGCCGTTCGACCGACTGGTCCTCGCCGAGATAGCCGGGGGTGACGGGCACGCCCGCTTCCTGCATCAGCGTTTTCGCGGCATCCTTCAGGCCCATCGCGTCGATACTGGAGGGTTTGGGACCGACCCAGATCAGTCCGGCATCGATCACCGCCTGCGCAAACCCGGCATTCTCAGACAGGAAGCCATAACCCGGATGGATGGCCTCCGCGCCTGTCTCCTTGGCCGCGGCGATAATCTTCTCGCCGACCAGATAGCTCTCCGCAGCAGGCGAGGGGCCGATGTGGACAGCCGCATCCGCCATGCGCACGTGCAGCGCCTTCGCATCGGCATCCGAATAGACGGCAACCGTCGCCACGCCCATTTCACGCGCGGTGCGCATGATCCGGCAGGCAATTTCGCCGCGATTGGCGATGAGGAGTTTAGCGATCACAGTAACCCTGGTCCCATTGCTTGGGCAGGTCGCTGGTTCGACCTGCCAGATAATCGGCAAAAATCTGCTGAACTTCATCCAGCGTGAAAGCGCATTCGGAGGTCAGGTCCGGGTCATGGGTAAACAGCTTTTCCCACCACGACCTTTTCGGCTTGGGCTTTGCTGGCGGCAGCTCCGGGTGACGCGGGACTGCGTGGAAATGCGTCTCCTCGCCCCCGCCTTCGCGCTTTTCCACGACGAGCCCGTTACCGAAGACGGCAGTCTGGATATATGTGCTGCCATCAATGCTCAGGATTGCACGGTCGGTGCCATCGCCAAGCCGCGCGAGTTCCGCGCGAAGCTGGTCATGTGTCACATCATCGATGTTCGCAAGATCGGTTTCCAAGTGCATCAGTTTTCTGAGCAGCCCTCGGTGATGTGGGAATAGGTGACGGTGGCGATTTTCCATTCGCCCTCCACCCGCATCAGGGTGAAGATATTGACGCCGCAATGGCTGCGATTGCCATCGATGAGGAATTCGAAATTGGCGGTCACGACAGCGACTGGCCCATCTTCGAAGCCGCGCAGGTTCCAGATCGGTTCTTGCAGAGGCACAGGGTTGGCGGCGATGCTCTGCACCAGCGCGCTCATCGGGACCACGCCGACCCGGTCATCGTTCTCACGCTCTTCGATGAACAGAACCGGCGCCTGATCGACCAGCAGCTCGGCCATCGCCGTTTCGTCTTTGGCATCGAAAGCGTTCATGAATGCGACGACTGTCTGGATCGGCCCCTCGGCATGGTGCTGTTCCTGCGCCAATGCAGGGGCGGACAGCGTGATCGCCAGCGCGGCAATCAGAGCGGACAGTAATTTACGCATAGGGCCTCTCCTCGAACCCGGTCGGAATGCCTGCACGTAGTTGCAAATGCAACCGCCTGCTGCCGCGAAAGACTAGTCCTCCAAGCGGCGAATGTCCTCGTCCGGCAGCGGTTCCATCGCCGCATCGGGAATGGGCCCGTCCATGCGCGCCAACATCATCAGTTCGCCGCGTGTCCATTTGGGCATTTCGTCGGGCGGGTAGGAGCCGGAGATCGCCTCCTTAAGAGCGGCGCCAACCAGCCCCAGCTTGACCGGAAGCGTCGTGTAGACACGGCTGTCCCACGCAGCGCCTTTGCGCGCGGAGACTTCGCGGCCAATCTCGCCATAGATATTGGCGGCTGAAAGAATGGCCCAGCGCTGGCGGAAACGCAGCCGCATCGCGCCGACACGGGCTGCGGCATCGTGCCGTGCGGCCATGTCCGTCATCCGTCGGGCCAGGGTCACCAGCTGCTCGCGATATTGCGGCTTCATGTGCTGGCCAGGGGGAATATCCATTTCCACCAGCCATTCCTCAGGAATGTAGCAGCGGCCCGCCGCGTCATCTTCCCAGATATCGCGCGCAATATTGTTGAGCTGGAATGCAAGGCCGAGGTCGCAGGCGCGGTCCAGCGTCTCCGTCTCATCGGCCGGCACTCCCATGACGCGGGCCATCATAACGCCGACAGCCCCCGCGACGTGGAAGCAATAGCGCATCAGATCGGCTTCGGTGCGCGGTCGCCAGCCTTCGGCATCGAGCATGAAGCCTTCGATCACATCGTCGCACATTTCGCGGGTGAGGCCGGTTTCGGCAGCCACAAGGCCGAGCGCATCGAAAGCGACATCGGCGGTCGGCTGACCATCGAGCGCGCGGTGGGTGAGGATACGGATCGCTTCCACCCGGTCTCTCGCGGAAGCCTCGTCAAGTTTCAGCTCGCCGCCATGATCCTGCCCATCGGCAATATCATCGCAGCGGCGACACCAGGCGTAGAGCAGATGCGCCCGCTCACGCGTGTCCCTGTCGAACAGCATGGAGGCGACAGAAAAGCTTTTCGATCCCTGCCTGATGCTTTCGCGCGCCCGCCGCACCAAAGCCGCGCGCGGCCTGCCGCCGCCCACCTGCTTCGGGGTGGAGCGCAGGATCTGGCTCGGAACGAGGGGACGCGGCTTGATACGTTTCACAGATCGTCGACTTTCATCTGCACAATGGTTTTGATCGGTTCATAGGCTTCCATCTTGGCGAGCAATCCTTCGAGCGTGTCGGACACCTGCATAATGCCCTGATGCATCGGCCGTACAAAGCCAACCTTCGCCATATGCGCATTGAATTCGACCAGGCCATCGTAAAAGCCGAATGCGTTGAGGAGACCGACTGGGCTCTGGTGATAGCCCAGCTGTGCCCAGCTGATCGCTTCCCACAGCTCGTCCATCGTGCCGACACCGCCGGGCAGGGTGACGAACCCATCCGACAGATCGGTGAAGTACTGCTTGCGCTGGTGCATCGTGTCCACGACGTGTAGCTCGGTGCAGTCGAGATTGGCGACTTCCATGTCCTTCAAGGCCTGCGGGATGATGCCGATCACTTCCCCGCCTTCCTCCAGCGCGGCATAGGCGACAGCTCCCATCAGGCCCGCTTTGCCGCCGCCATAAACAACGCCGATCCCGCGCTTGGCGAGCGTGCGGCCGACGTCCGCGGCGAGCTCCATATAGCGTGGATCTTCGGGCGTGGCGGAGCCGCAGTAGACGGCGATGCGGTTCATGCGCTCAAATCCTCGATCATCAGACCAGCCGTCGCCTTGGCACTTCCGACCACGCCGGGGATACCCGCGCCCGGATGGGTGCCTGCGCCTACGAGGTAGAAATTGTGGATCTTGTCGTCGCGGTTGTGGCCGCGGAAGAAGGCGCTTTGCCACAGCACCGGCTCCAGGCTGAATGCGCTGCCGAGGTGAGCGTTCAGATCCTGCGAGAAATCCTTCGGGGCATAGTGGAATTTGTGCGTGATCCGATCATGGATGTCCGGGATCAGGCGGCGGCCCACTTCATCGAGCACGCGCTTTTCCAGCTGCGGGCCGACTTCGTCCCAGTTTACCGGCATCTTGCCCATGTGGGATACCGGAACGAGAGCGTAGAACGTGCTTTTGCCTTCCGGCGCCATGCTGGGATCGGTCACCGTCGGGTGGTGCAGATAGATCGAGAAATCGGACGGCAGCACGCCCTTGGCATAGATATCGTCGACCAGCCCTTTGTAGCGCGGACCGAACAGGATCATGTGGTGCGGGATGCCCGGCCAGCTGCCCTCGACGCCGAAATGCACCACGAACAGTGAAGGTGAAAAGCTCTTGCGAGTCAGCGACTTGCCATAGGATTTGCCGCGATGGCTCTTGCCGAGAAGATCCTTGTAGGAATGGACGATGTCTGCATTGCTGGCGACGGCATCGAATTTGCCTGACCATCCGCTCTTGGTCGTAACGCCCGTCGCGCGGTCGCCCATGGTTTCGACCTCTTCCACGCCGTCACCCACGCGCATCGTGCCGCCGAGCCGCTCGAAATGGCGGACCATCCCGGCGATCAGGCGATTGGTGCCGCCGCGCGTCCACCACACGCCGCCATCCTTTTCCAGCTTGTGAATAAGCGCATAAATGCCGCTCGTCTTGAACGGGCTGCCGCCGACCAGAAGCGTGTGGAAGCTCAGCGCCTCACGCAGCTTTTCATTGCGGATGTATTTGCTGACGATCGAATAGACGCTGCGCCAGGCCTGGTGCTTCATCAGCGCGGGCGCGGCTTTCAGCATGGACTGGAAGTTGAGGAACGGCTTGTGCCCCAACTTCACATAGCCTTCCTCATGCACAGCGGCGGAATATTTGAGAAACTCTTCATAGCCAGCGACGTCAGCGGGATCGAGCTTGGCGATCTCCTTGCGCAGGTTTTCTTCCTCGTTCGAATAATCGAAATTGGTGCCATCGGGCCAGTTGAGCCGGTAGAACGGCGTGACCGGCATCAGCTCGAGATCTTCGTCCATGTCATGGCCGGAAAGCTCCCAAAGCTCGCGCAGGCAATCGGGGTCGGTCACCACGGTCGGGCCGGCATCGAAAGTGTAGCCGTCCTTTTCCCAGAAATAGGCGCGGCCACCGGGTTTGTCGCGGCTTTCCACTACGGTCGTCTGGATGCCCGCGCTCTGCAGGCGAATGGCGAGCGCCATGCCGCCGAAACCGGCGCCGATTACACAAGCTGTCTTACCTTCGGGAGTGGTCATTGAGTGTCTTTCGGATGGGACGGAGTGAGGGGAGGGGAGTTTGAAAAGAGGGCGTGCGCGCCGCGCCAGATGGGGATGGGCGGCTTGCCGATCAGCGTGCGCGCCCGGTCGAGGAATGTCGAATGCCCGGCGTAGAATCTTTCGATCAGCGGTTCGGGCAAGCCATAGAAACGCTCGAAGATGCGAAATCGATCCTCAGGCTCTGCCCCGATGAAAAGCATGCGGCCGAGCGCGCGGTAAAACCCCATGGCAGACCAGTGCCTGCGCGCCTGCGCTTCGATCTTGGCAGAGAGCTGTTCGCCCGGAAGATCGGCATCTTCCACAATGGCCAGCGCAACATTGACCGCAATGGGCAAAGTATAGCTGGTGAGCGGATGGACAAATCCGCCGCGTCCACCAGCCACTGTCACGCCGGGTATACGCGTGGCCTCTTGATACGCACGGAAATTGCCACCGGTTATGACGGGAAGCACGCCCGTTTCAAAACTGACCGGCTCGCCTCCCAGCCCGTGCTGGCGGCAATATTGATCTATCCGGCCTGACAGGGCGCTGCGATCGAGATCGGGCCGGTCGGCATAATAGGTGTCTTCGACGAAAACGTCATGCGCGCCCAAAGGCAGGACATAGACGAAGCGATAGGCTCCGCCATTGCCGGCCGGGGCCACCTGGTCGACGCAGGCATCCATGATAATGGGCCTGGTCACGCCGTGGGGCTCAGGCGTGTGCACATGGCGACCCATGAATACCTGCCAACCGCCATTGAGGTGGGAGGAGGGCGCAAAGCCACGGCAATCGATAACGCTGCGCGCGGTGATGGTGGTGCCATCCGCCAGCTCCACCGCATCGGCAGACAGGCGAGAGACCTCTTTGCCCGTCAGAATCGTGCCGGGAGCGAGCTCTCGTTCCAGTGCAGCGGCAAAATCCTCGCTGGTGAGCGAGAGATAGCCTGCATCCAGCTCTCGCTTCAGATCGGGGAAATGGATGGCATATCCATCGTCCCACGTGGTCTTGCGGAAACGCTCCATCAGGGCATTGCCTTCGGGCGAGAGATCGGTCGAAAACCAGCTCCAGCGGTGATTGCCGCCGAGCGCAGGCCCGCTCTCGATCAGTCGCACGCGCAATTCCGGCCGATGCCAAGCCAGCGCGAGCGCGATCAGGCCGCCAGAAAGGCCGCCGCCCACAATCGCTATATCGCATATGCGCCCGCTCATCGCGTAACGCCTTAGCGGAATGGTGTTGCGGCGCAATGATGGTCACAAGTCCATGATGATGCAGGTCTGGCTGGAACCGCCCCGCCGTCTGGCACGTTGCAAGCGAAAGGTTTCAGGGGAATACTGATAATGATTACTCGCAAGCACACCGCCGCTTTTGCCAGCCTCCTTTCCAGCGCTGCCCTTCTGGTCGCAATTCCGGTCCAAGCGCAGGATGCTCAGGAAGCTGGTTCTCCAGAGGCGATGCCCGAACGCAATTTCGATCCGGGTGTGCTGGGCGGCGACTTTCTGACCGTTGGCGTGGGCGGTGCCTTTACCCCGTCCTACACCGGCTCGGACGATTATGTGCTGTCGGTCCTGCCCGTCGCCTTGGGCAATATCGGCGGTGTGCAGATTACTCCGCGCGCGGCTGGACTGCGGGTGGACTTCATCGAAAATCCCAGTGAAGGCATCGGGCTCGATCTTGGTGTGTCTGCGCGGCTGCGCAACAACCGGGCAGAGGACATCGAAGACGAAGTCGTCATCCAGTATGGCGAGCTCGATCGCGCAGTCGAAGTCGGGCCGAGCGTGGGGATTAGCATTCCCGGCGTCCTGATCCCCGTAGATACGCTCAGCTTCTCCACCGATGTGATGTTCGATGTTGCCGGCGCCCATGAAGGCACCGTTATCAGTCCGTCGGTTTCCTATACGACGCCGCTCAGCCGCGGCATCATCGCCAATCTCTCATTCAATGCAGAATGGGCGGATGAAAGTTTCCAGGACTATTATTTCCGCGTCGATCCCCTGAACACGCTCGTGCCGGACGATGATGCGCTGCCTGCCTATGAGCCCGACGGTTCAGGCTTCACCTCGGTGGGCGTCAATTTGTTGATGGGCTTCGACCTTGATGGCGATGCGACCAATGGCGGCTTCGGCGTGATCCTGCTCGGCGGATATTCGCGTCTGGTAGGCGATGCGGCCAATACGCCCTTCACGACCATTCGCGGTTCAAAAGACCAGTTCCTCGCCGCAATCGGACTGACCTACACCTTCGGGCTCTAGGACTTCGTCTCAGGCTGGCCGTGTTTTTCGGCCAGCCGGGAAAAGCGCCGTTCCGCGCCTTCGATCCGTTCGCGCATCTTGCCTTTCAGCGGCACGCCGGCGGAAAGGGGCATCGCGCGTTTGCCCGCCACATCCAGACCGTAAATGCGCTCGTCCTCACCGAAATAGGCGGTGGCGGGCAGGCCTTCGGGGCCGGCATCGCGCAGAGCAGTGATTGTGCCCTGGTCGACTCCCATCACCCATTCATCCTTGCCTTTGGTAAAGCTGACGACGGTTGAGCCGCTTTCGCTATCCCATCGGCCACGAAGGCGCACAGTCCCGCGCTTCTCCCGGCCATTGGAATAGGCAAGGTGGCGGCGAAATCGCAGGCGAAGGTGGGCGAAGCTGGCGAATGCAACAATCGCTCCCATTAGACCGACAAACCAGCGCAAAAGAAGCGGCATGCTCTCTTCCACGCGGACGAAATCGAGCGCGAGCGCGACGAAGGCAACGCCGATCGTTATTCCCAAAATTCCACGCAAAAGGCCGCCTCCCGTTTTAGCGGTGAGGCGGCCCTTATACGCCGACGCGGTTAAGCGAAGGTTTGCTTAGTCGTCGAGACCCAGATCGGGACGCGGTGTCGGCATTTCGGCATCGCGGTCACCGGTCTTCAGATAGGTGTCGAACCACTCCATCATGCGCAGATTGTAGTCATATTGCGCAGCTGCGCGGGCATTGCCGTGGCCTTCGCCCGGATAGAACACCAGCCGCAGCGGAGTGTCCGGACGGCGGATGCTGATATTGCGATAAAGCTCGAGGCTCTGCGAGGGGTGGACGCGCGGGTCGCTGTCACCGTGCATGATCAGCAGCGGCGTATCGGCGCGGTCGGCATAGTAGATCGGGCTGATTTCCAGCCATTCCTGCCAATTGTCCCACGGCCAGCTCTGCGCGTGCGCGTTGAACATTTCATACGGAATGTCGCCGGTGCCCACCTTGCTGATCTGGTTGGAGATACCGACGAACATCACGCCGGCAACGAATTCGTCCGAATAATAGGTGCTGCTCCAGCCGGTGGCATAGCCGCCGTAGGAACCGCCCGTTACGCCGACACGCTCGGGATCGGCAATGCCAGCTTCGGCCAACGCGTATTTCGCATCTACCAGATCGACGAATTCAGGGTCGGTGTAATTGCCCTGGTGCTGCAGCGCGAAGTCGACGCCATAGCCGGTCGAACCGCGATAGTTCGGCAGGAACACGGCATAGCCCTGACCTGCTGCGACCTGGCCGGGGCCGGAGTAATTGGTAACCCAGCCATTCGATTCGTGCGCCTCGGGCCCGCCATGCACGTCGAGGATCAGCGGAGCGCCGCCGGCAGGAACGCCGCCAACCGGCTCGATCAGCACGCCTTCGATTTCCTGACCATCACGTGCGCTGTAGGTGTAGGCGCGCTGCTCACCCATGGCGATGTTGGCGAGCCACGGATTGTGATCCGTCCAGCGCTGGAAGCCATTGCCATCGAACATGAACAGTTCGTTCGGGTGCTCGGGCGAGTTCGCCTCTACCGCGAGCAGATTGCCGCCCTGTTCGATGCTGGTGAGGATCAGGCCATCGGTATCGACCTCTTCCATCATGTCGCCATCGTCGCTGTAGAAGCGCAGGCTGCTCTGCACGCCGGTGTGGATGATCGTAGCAAGACGGCCATCTGCCATCCACTCAGCATCCACGGCGGCCTCTGCAGCGCCGGCGTTGAGCGCGCGATATTCGCCCGTCATCGCATCGACGAGGTGCAACGTCGTGTCCGCCGGATCATTGTCCGCAACGCCCGCGATCATCGAAAGCTGGGTGCCGTCAGGCGAAATCTCGATATCGCCGACCTTGCCGGGCGTTTCCACCGTGGTGATCGCGCCGGTCGCAAGGTTCAGGATGTGCGGACGCTTCGAGGTGTAGCTGTCGTCGATCAGCGGCGTCGGCGCGCTGGTGATCATCGCCCATGATCCATCGGGCGAAATTTCGAAACTGTCGACATAGCCCGGCACGGTGATTTCGCGCGGGTTCTCGTCCACTTCCATGCCCACATTGGCGACGAACATGCGGTTGAAGCTCAGCTCTTCTTCATAGATCTGCGCATCGAAACCGGCGCTGCGTTCGGCGGCGCGCTGTTCATCGGGGGCAGGGCCGACCAGCATGTAGACCTGGCTGCCATCGGGGCTGAAGTCGTAGGAATAGACCGGCGCATCCTCGACCGTCGCGAGCATGCGATAGGCACCGCCGCCAACCGGCACGCCGTAGACGGCGCGGTCACCGCCATTGTCGGTCCACAGGAAAGTGATCATGCTGCCATCGGGCGTGAAATCGACGCCGGAAATGCGCATGTCTTCGGGCAGATATGCTGTCGCCATCATCGGACCATTCGCTAGCATCAGCTGCTGGCCGGCGGTGCCATTGGCCTCGCCTTGAGTGACATCGGGGCGATGAACGCGGGTGTAAGCGATATTGGTGCCGTCACCGGAAACGGCCACGGTGCCGGTGCTTTCAACACGCGCGACATCTTCCGGAGTCATCACATCCTGCGCGAGCGCGGGAGTGAAGGGAAGCGCCAGCGCCGATGCCATCAGTGCGGGGCGAAACATATTCATGCGGGTATTCCTCTCGAAGGGTAAGTTTCGGATGAAACGAGACATAGCGATCAACGCCGGGAGATCAAATGCGATCCGGAGATGTAACCGGCACGCGGGTGCAGGCGAAGACAGGCGCGAACGCGCTTTGAGGAATATTCGTAATGCAATCCACCTTTACCGCCGCTGCACGAATGGCGGCGATCGCACTTCTGATCACGGTGATCACGCAGATCATCTACATCGCCATCAGCAATAGTGGCGGCACGCCCCCGCGCGATATTCTGTGGGGGATCGAGACGGTCACATTCGCTTTCATGGCTATCGCGGGCCTCGCACTCCTTCCGGCGCGCCCGTTGATCGGGGCAGGGATCGCGGCAGGCGGAATCTTCAACACCATTCAGTCCGGCATGGGTCTGGTGATGTTCGGCCCGCTGATGGACGGCGGAGAAGCGCTCGCGCCGGTGTTCGGGGCGGTGCTGTCGATGGCCTTCCTGCTCTATTTTGCGGCGAAGCTGGCGATCGGCTTTGCGGCGTTGGCAGCGGCGCTCTGTCTGTGGGGGAGCAAAGGGATCGCCAAGATCGTCGGCGCTCTGACCGGTGTCGCCGGGCTCGCCGCCATGGCGCTCAACATCGCCGCGATTTTCCCCGCGACCGATCTGACTTTCCCGGCTGGCGGCGCAGGCACGGCAGCCGCAGCGCTGCTGGCGCTCTCCCTATTCTTTGTAAAACGACCTTCCGCCGAGTGAACCAATGTCCTAGCGTCCCCCGCAGCAGCAGGAGGGGCGCTAAAATGATCAAAGCAAGCGTATCAGGGTTGGCGGTGTTGAGCCTGGCCTTTGCAGTTCCTGCTTTTGCACAGGATGCAGAAGCACCGTGTGACTACGAGATCGTCGTGCTCGGCGCAGGTCAGGATGCGGGCGCGCCGCAGATCGGCAATGCAGGTAACGACGGACCACGCCTTTTGCCCAGCAGTCTTGCGCTGATCGACTGGGTCGAGGGCACGCGATACCTTTTCGATGCGACCCCTGCCATCACCGAACAGCTCGCGATGCTAGACAGCATAGCGCCGCCGCAAGACGGGCTGGGCGTGGACGGCGTGTTCCTCACCCATGCGCATATAGGCCATTATCTCGGCCTCGCCTATTTCGGGCGAGAGGCAGCTGGTGCGAGCGGGATTCCCGTCTACGCAATGCCGCGCTTGGCAGAATTTCTCATCAGCAATGGGCCATGGAGCCAGCTTGTGGAACTGGAGAATATCGAGTTGATCGGCTTAGGTTCGGGCGATGCGGTGCAAGCGGTCGCACTCAGCCCAAGCTTGGTGGTAGTCGCTCTTCCGGTCCCGCACCGTGATGAATTTTCGGAGACCGTTGGGCTTTATATCATGCTGGAAGGTCGATCGGCGCTCTATCTTCCTGATATTGATAGCTGGGAAGGATGGACCGGCGCGAACGGACCCATGTTCGACAGGATGCTGGACCGGTCCGACCATGTCTTCATCGACGCCACCTTCTGGGACGATAACGAGCTGCCCGGTCGGGACATGTCAGAAATCCCACATCCGCGCGTGACCGAGACAATGGATTTGCTGCAAGACCTGCCCGCCAGCGAGCGCGCCAAGGTTCACTTCATTCATTACAACCACACCAACCCGATCCGCGACCCGAACTCGCCGGAAAGCCGCGAGGTCGCAGAGCGCGGCTTCAACGTCGCGCGGCGCGGGGACCGGTTTTGTCTTTGAGGCCGTGAAGCTAGTCCGGTCAGCTTGGCAGCTGGCAGTCGACATACACCTGATAGGTGATGCCATCATCGCCAGTGAAGGGATCGGACCTTTCACAGCTGAGCGTCAGCGGAGTTCCCACGCCGCCCCACTCGTCGAGGATGGCTTCCAGATGATCGTTGGCGAGTTCGAGGATGATCGGCTCATCTTCCAGTTGAGCGACTGCCGGGTCGGTATCGAGCGCGATATAGAGAAGGTCGCCGGAAATCGTCTCCCGTGCGGGAGCTTCCGGCTCGGCAGGCTGCGGCGCTTCGGCAATCGCGTCCTGACCTTCGTTGCTCATGGCGGTGTCGCCCTCATCTGTTGCAGGGTCCTGCGAACAAGCGACAAGGCTGGCGGACAGCAGGATGGCGGCGACACGATAGCGCATGAAATTCCCCCTCGATCAATTCTCTCAGAGGCAGATTAGCCTTAGCTCTGCGCTTGGCAAGTCAGCGCAGAAGATCAATTCTTCGAGCTTCTGCGAAGCCTCCCACGCGTAAAAACGTAATAGTCATCATCCGTTTGCCGCGATAAGGATTGGGAAAGAGGGGAATATCGCCATGAAATTTATCATTTTGTCTGTGTCTGCCGCTGCGTGCCTTTGCGCGATATCCGCTCCCGCCGCTGCGCAAATCGTCGTGGAAGGCAATGCCGCACGCGCCGATTCCCAATGGGGCGTAGAATTGGGCGCAGGATACGATATCGCAATGGTGCCCGGATTCACGCTACGCCCAGGTGGCGGTGTGCTGATCTATGCTGGCGAGAATGATCGTTACCGCACGGAGACTATCGCGGGCGGCACGGAAATTTGTCGCGATCTGAGCAATGGTCAATTTGCCGACAGCGAGGATTGCGACAACACCGAAATTCGCGCCTACGCCCGGCTCGAAGCGACCTACACCATTTTGGGCAGCGCAGAACTCGGCGTCGGAGGCCGATATAGCGGCGATGATGTCCAGCCGTATGGCACGGTCAGCTTCCCCATTGCTCCGCGCATTCGCATCAAGGCGAATGCGGGTGATGACTATTACGCGCTGGGCTTGAGGGCATCCTTCTAGGACCGATCCGCTTGTCAGGCTTCGCGCATCAGTGAGCTGGAATAGGGCTGCAGCAACTTTTCCGCTTTGTCCCAGCCGCCATGCAGCCATATGGCCCACGCACCCCGGTCGGGCGGCAGGATCGCGGGCATCGCATCACGGCCGGCCTGTTTGAGAACCGCATTGGGAGCGGCGCTCATCAACGCGAAGCCGGGGGCTTCGCTGTCTTTCCATACCGCCGCCATGGCGAACACCGGCTGGTCGGCGCACGCGAACCAGTGCTGGCGGCGCTTTCCGTCCGGACCCACGCGGCCCCATTCCATGAAGCCGGTGGCAGGCACGAGGCAGCGGAATTCCGGATTGCGCAGATTGCCGACCCAGAATGGGCTCTGCGTATTGCGAACGCTCAGCACCGGCCGCGCGGCTTCGTGCGCGCTCGGCGGAGGAGGGACACCCCACAGCCGGGGCACCATGCGCCAGGGCTGCCGACCTTTGGCAGGGCCTGCAATGAACTCGCGACCGGCTGTGATTATGGGCGCGAAGCTGGCCGGGGCCACGTGCCCGCCGCTCCACGGGTCATTGCCTGCGTCGACCCCGAAAGCATCGCCAATTGCCGCCGCATCGGCATCGAGACGGTAGAGCATCGTCATAGGCGCAGGCTGGCTTACCGCCCGGTCAGGAACATGTTGATCGTCAGCCGTCCCGTTGCAGGATCGGTGGTCAGCTTTTCGGGCTCAGGGATCACGCCCGAATGCAGCACGCGCCCGCGATAAAGGATCAGCCGGTCGGGCTGCGCTTTGACTTCGCCAATCAACTCGTAGCGATCGGTATCACCATAGTAATACACTTCGGGCGGCAGGCCGAATTCGGCCTCATCCGCTTCCAGTCCGGCGTTGTAGGCAGCTTCGCGCTCTGGCGTGATGGTCTCGAAGCCGGTGCGCTTGTGCCGGTAAAAGGCAGTGCCGCCCGTTTCCGGGCCAAGCAGGTAATGCATGATGGCGACGATATTGCCCTCGCCGTGATCGTAATGCGGGATGCGCTGGATAGGAGCGAGATCGGCGGGCGGCGTCGTCACGAGTGAAAAGGTGGAGACATCGAGACTGATGCCCTGCCGGAAGCCGAACACCTGCTGCAGCGCCTGAAACATCAGCGCCCGGTTGCGGTCGAGGTAATCGGGCTCGCACCAGCTGCGCAGCCCCGGATACATGGCGCCGGCATCCTGATAGGTCGCCGCCCGTCCGCGCTCCAGTAACTCGCCCGCCATACCGCTGAACCCGTCGATTTGCACGACGGGCTCGGCTTCGTTGCCAAAGCGATGGACGGTGACCTGCGGCTGCATCGTTACGGTGTGTAATATGTCGGAGAGCCCGGGCCAACCGGAATGCCGAGCACGAAGGTCCACAGGTAGAAGAAGATCGACCAGAAGAAGATGAAGAACATCGTGTAGGGCAGCATCATCGCGATCAGCGTGCCGACGCCGAGATCCTTCTGGTACCGCGTCGCCCAGGCGAGGATCAGGCCGAAATAGCTCATCATCGGGGTGATGATATTGGTCGTGCTGTCACCGATGCGATAGGCCGCCTGAATGGCTTCAGGAGAGTAGCCGATCAGCATCAGCATGGGCACGAAGATCGGTGCGGTCACCGCCCATTGCGCCGACGCACTGCCGAGCGAGAGGTTGATGATCGCGCACAGCAGGATGAAGAGGAAGAATACGGTCGGCCCCGTCATGCCGGTTTCGACAAGGAAGTTCGCGCCCGTCACCGCCGTGATCGCGCCCAGATTGGTCCAGCCGAAGAACGCCACGAACTGCGCCGCGAAGAACACGAGCACGATGTAGAGGCCGAGCGAGCCAAGCGCCGCGGCCATCGCATCGATCACATCGCGGTCTGTCTTCATCGTGCCGGTCGCGCGGCCATAGGCATAACCGATGGTGACGAAGAAAATGAGGATCCAGACGACAAAGCCATCGAAGAAAGGCGAATCCATCCGGTCGCCATCCTCGGCATTGCGCAGGATGCCCCAATCGGGAACGAGCGTAATCGCCATCAGCGCCAGCACGCCGAGCAGCGCGATGCCCGCCCAGCGCAGCCCCTTGCGCTCATTATCGTCGAGCGGCTTCATCATGCCATCGTCGAGGATCGTCGGATCGGCTTTGCTGGCATCGTATTTGCCGAGTTTCGGCTCGACGATGTAGATGCTGACCAGCGAGCCGATGATCGCGACAAGGAAAGTGGAGGCGAACATGAAATACCAGTTCGCGGTCGCCAGCACGGTATAATCCGGATCGATCAATTGGGCTGCTTCCTGTGTGATACCGGCGAGCAGCGGGTCGATCGTACCGATCAGCAGGTTCGCCGAATAGCCGCCCGAAACGCCCGCAAAGGCCGCCGCCATACCTGCAAGTGGATGGCGCCCCAGCGCATAATAGATCGCCCCGCCAAGCGGGATCAGCACCACATAGCCGACTTCGGATGCGGTGTTGGAAATGATGCCTGCGAAGACGATCGCGACCGTCACCAGCTTGGGCGGCGCGCCCATCACGAGGCTGCGCACGGCGGCGCTCAGCAAGCCCGATTTCTCCGCCACGCCGACGCCGAGCATGGCGACCAGCACCACGCCCAGCGGTGCAAAGCCGGTGAAATTGTCGACCAGCCCTGTAAAGATGCGCCGCACCCCGTCGCCATCGAGCAGGCTGACCGCGCGGATCATGCCATCCTCTGCCACGCCCGGAGCGCCAGCGGGACGCGGATCGACCACCGCCACGCCAAGATAGCCGAACAGGCCGGACAGCAGCACGATGCCCAAGGCAAGCAGGGCGAATAGCGTTACCGGATGCGGCAGCAAATTCCCCAGCCATTCCACCCCATCGAGGAAGCGGGTGAAGGCATTGCGCTTGCCTTCCTTGTATTCGTCTGTCGATGTGGGAAATTCGGTCATGCGGGCGATCCGTGCAGTGAGCAAAGTGAGCGCGCCTGCCTAGCGGTCCTGTCAGGCGGCGCAAGAGGGGGCAACCAAGCGCCCATGGCCTGAACCTGCGCCGAACGATACAGAAGCCGGCTGATCGATCCTATCTTCGCCGCATGGTTTGCTTGCCAAGCCCGCCCATGAGCGGCAGTCAGGCGCCATGGGCAAACTCGTTCCGAACCGGCGCACGATCCTCGTCTCGCTCGGCATCACCATTGTCACCGTGGTCGTCCTGCTGGCGATGAACCGTCCGCCCATCTGCGAGTGCGGCTATGTGAAGGTGTGGCACGGGCAGATCAACGATGCTGGCAACAGCCAGCATATCACCGACTGGTACACGCCCAGCCACATCATCCACGGAATGCTTTTCTACGCGCTGGGCTGGTGGCTGTTCGTCCGGCGAGAGTTCGGCGGTGAGAATGCTGCGCGCTGGGGCCTGCCGCTGGCGGTGTTCCTGGAAGCCGCGTGGGAGATCCTCGAAAACACCGAAATGGTCATCAACCGCTTCCGCTCGGTTACGGCGAACTTCGGCTATTCGGGCGACAGCGTCCTTAACTCCGCCGCCGATATCGGCTGGATGGCCTTCGGCTTCTGGCTCGCGCTACGCCTGCCGGTGAAGGTCACGGTGGCGCTGGCGATTATCGGCGAACTGGTCGCCGCCTATGTGGTGCGCGACGGGCTGACGCTGAACGTCATAATGCTGCTGTTCCCGATCGAAGCGATTGCCGAATGGCAGGCCGAAGGCGGGGTGGAGTAGGCCAGAACTCAGTCGAACCAACCCTTCTTGGTTTTGTTGCCGAACCAGTCGGTCTCTTCCTTGGGATCGAGCCAGCTCTTCTTCTCTTCCTTTTTTTCGCCGCCACTCGACACCCGGACGCCGCCGATCGACGTGCTGATCTGGCCGTCGCTGCGAACGTCGAAACCGCCCATGCTGACGGTGTGTTTCCCGTCATTATGGATCGTCACACCATCCACCACACGCATGTTCCAGTTACCTTTGGTGTCCATGGAGACGCCGTCCATCAGCTGCATTGTGGTCGTGCCGTCGCTGGCCACGTTGAAGCCGCCGATATTGGTCGAGAGCCCATCGCCATGATTGGGCGCGGCAGGGCTTCGCCTGTCCGCAAACCGCGCAAGGCCGGTAGTGTCCGAGTGGCCCGTTTGCAGGGCCGCGGCAAATTCGCGCTGTTTCGGGGTTCGCTGCGCAAACGGAATGTCGAGAATGCGCTCGGGGAAGAAGACCGTTGCCAGAGCATCAGGCGTGATACGTTGTGTGTCGTTGGGATCGGCCGAGCTTTGCGTTTTCTTCACCTCGCGTGCCAGCAAATTTGCGCGGAAAGCGCCCAACTGGCTCCAGAAAAAGCCTGCCGCTCCTGCCGCTGACGCCAAGATGGCTTCGAATACGAAGGACGATGCCTGAATGTCGCCTTCAAAATAAGCGAAGAGGACAAGAGCGATGCCGCCGGCGCCCAGCACGTCGATCCACTTGTGGGTAGGCTTCACCGGAAGCGGGCGCATCGAACCCATTCCGATGGTGGCGGCAAGTCCCGCCCAGGTCAGCAACCACCACGTCGCTCCGTCGCCGCGACTGTCGTAGAATATCATGGGTATGAAAACCATCGCAGCGAACAGGCCTGCGCGAATTTTCGGATCGAGTTCCGAAACCTTCTCGCCAAGCCGGGTGAAGAAATTGCTGTCTCCGCCAGCTGCCGTTGCTGACTGTGCGAGCGCCATCGTTTCTGCATGCTCGACATCGTTCTGTTGCCGCGCCGCAATTTTCGCCGCCGTGTGCAGTTCCGCTTCACGCCCCGGCGTACGTACGGCATCGCTTTCGACCATATCGACGAACCACGCGCGTTCCTTCGCCGCGTTGTAATAGAGGCCGTCCTCGACCTTGAGCCGCGGGGATTGGTGCGCCACCGGATCGTCCGACGCCCACAATTCGGCCAGCAGGGCGAGCTTTTCCTTCGAAGCCATCATCGACTTCAACGTCTCGAATTCCTCCGGGTCGTGATCGGGCGCATCGGCAGCAGCCCGCGCCATCACCAGTTCCAGATAGCGGTCGGGCATCAGGAAGCCCTCCAGCGAATTGCCGGGTGCCTTCCACAAGGAACGGTAGAGTAGCGTTTCGCCATGGGTCAGCATCGATTCGTGAAACTCGCGACGCCATGCCGCGTCGATGGCCGCCCATCGTTCGGCATTACCTTTGGAAACGCGTTCATCGGTAAGCACGCCCCAGCTGTAGAGCCTTGCTGCAAACTGGACGAGCTCGTTCGTGGAGACGACGTAATCGTCTTTGAGAAGCTGCGGGAAATATTCGTCCAGAAACTCCGCCTCGACCCGGAATCCTTCGATGACCGGCGTCCAGTCGGGCGCATATCGCAGTGCGAATTCAAACAGGGCGAGATCTGTGAAATTCTCCTCGAGAAGTTTATCCAGCGCGATCCGCGCATCGTACTCGCGAAGGTCTTCCTCGATCCATTTCTGGATATAGCCGCGTTCCAAATGTTCGCTCGCAAGTTCGTGGTTCTCGGCCATGCCTGCGGCCAGCGCGGCGAGGTCCGCGTAGGTTTCCTCGCCCATTTTGTATGGCGCCACGGCCTTCGGTTCGTCGCTCATCTATCCCCCTTTTCACGTGCTTTAGCGTGCCTGTGTAAACTCATGTTAACTCGGCGAAATATCGCGTCAAGTTCGCCACCATCCGCATCGCCTTGCCCGGAACGCCAAACGCGCCTACACCAATGCCATCCCCGGGGAGCCATGAGGCTGAGAGGGCGGTTCAAGTCCGTCGACCCGTTGAACCTGAACCGATTAGCATCGGCGGAGGGAGTGGGCTGACGGCAACCGAAGCCTGCTCTCCGCCTTGAGGAGAGTGCAGACATGGCCGACATCAACAGCAAATTCGACATCGGCGTCACCACCGGACCGATCCGCGGATCGCGCAAGATCCATGTCGGAGACCGTAAGGTCGCCATGCGCGAGATCGACCTCGAGCCTAGCGCTGGCGAGCCGCCGGTTCGGGTGTACGACACCTCCGGCCCCTACACCGATCCCGATGCCACCATCGATATCCGCGCTGGCCTCGCCAAGCTGCGGCGCGAATGGCAGCTCGAACGCGGCGATATCGAGGAATATGATGCGCGCGAAATCAAGCCGGAAGACAACGGCCAGCTCGGCCCGGATCGTTCGGGCGGCGTGCCTGCCTTCCCCAATGTCGCGAAGACGGTCTATCGCGCCAAGCCGGGCAAGAACCTCAGCCAGATGCACTACGCCCGCCAAGGCATCATCACGCCGGAAATGGAATATGTCGCCGAGCGTGAAAACCTCGGCCGCGCGGCGCTGAAGGACGTCGACCGCGATGGTGGCCAGTCATGGGGCGCCGAGATCCCCGATTACGTCACGCCCGAATTCGTCCGCGACGAAGTGGCGAGGGGCAGGGCGATCATTCCCTCCAACGTGAACCACCCCGAGTGCGAACCGATGGCGATCGGGCGCAACTTCCTCGTCAAGATCAATGCCAATATCGGCAACTCTGCCGTGGCATCGGATGTGGCGAATGAAGTCGACAAGATGGTCTGGTCGATCCGCTGGGGCGCGGACACCGTCATGGACCTCTCCACCGGCCGCAACATCCACGACACGCGCGAATGGATCATCCGCAACAGCCCCGTCCCCATCGGCACCGTGCCGATCTACCAGGCGCTGGAAAAGGTCGGCGGCATTGCCGAGGACCTCACATGGGACATCTTCCGCGACACGCTGATCGAGCAGGCGGAACAGGGCGTCGACTATTTCACCATCCACGCGGGCGTGCGCCTGCCCTATGTCCCGATGACCGCCAAGCGCGTCACCGGCATCGTCAGCCGCGGCGGCTCGATCATGGCGAAATGGTGCCTCGCGCATCACAAGGAGAGCTTCCTCTACGAGAAGTTCGACGAGATCACCGAGATCATGAAGGCCTACGACATCGCCTATTCGCTGGGCGACGGCCTGCGCCCCGGCTCCATCGCCGACGCCAATGACGAAGCCCAGTTCGCCGAGCTTTACACGCTGGGCGAACTCACCAAGCGCGCCTGGGAGCAGGACGTGCAGGTGATGATCGAAGGCCCCGGCCACGTGCCGATGCACAAGATCAAGGAGAACATGGACAAGCAGCTGGAGGCGTGCGGCGAGGCGCCGTTCTACACGCTCGGGCCGCTCGTCACCGATATCGCGCCGGGTTACGACCACATCACCAGCGGCATCGGCGCGGCGCAGATCGGTTGGTACGGCACGGCGATGCTCTGCTACGTGACGCCCAAGGAACACCTTGGCTTGCCCAACCGCGACGATGTGAAAGTGGGCGTGGTGACCTACAAACTCGCCGCCCACGCCGCCGACCTCGCCAAGGGCCACCCGGCGGCCAAGGTGCGGGACGACGCGCTGTCGAAAGCCCGCTTCGAATTCCGCTGGCGCGACCAGTTCAACCTCAGCTTGGACCCCGACACCGCCGAGCAATATCACGACCAGACCCTCCCCGCAGAAGGCGCGAAAACCGCCCACTTCTGCTCGATGTGCGGCCCCAAATTCTGCTCGATGAAGATCACCCAGGAAGTGCGCGACTTCGCCGCGAAGCAGAACAGCGAGAGCTACCTGGCGAGCGAAAACGTGAAGAGCGAAACCCCGCCCGAAGCGCGCGAAAACGCGGAAGAGGGGATGGAGGAAATGTCCCGCCGCTACCGTGAGGGTGGGGATTTGTATGTGCCGGAGGGGTAATAGCTGCATAAGCCATGGCTGGTATGAAGGAGTCGCCGTCAATCCAGTGCAGCATCACCTAAGTCTCACCACCCAAGCTTAAGCGACATTTTCATGCAAATGCTCAGTTGTTGTGTGTTGCCGATTTGACTCAGATGAGGAAAAATCATGAAGAAAGGTCTGTCAGATTTGACGTGCTGATGATTTTGAATCATCAGCTTCTCATGAAATCTTTAGCGGTTTTCGGGAGGGGCGATGCTGCTGGATCAGCAAGATTTTGAGGTTGCGTTTCGCAATTCTCAGCGGTTTCGAAAGAATGAGAAAGCGGGTGGCCGAGCTATCACGCGACGCTTCAAAGCCTTTGCTAGCGCAGAGAATGTAAGCACTCGAGAATTCGCTCAGGTCTTGTTGTTTGCATACCTGTCCCGGCCCCATAAAATCCAAATATCTCGCAATAGCAAAAAGTACCGTCAAGATTCTGATAAACTTTGTCGTTTCGTAATGAATGTGACTCCATTCAGGTACGAAAAAAACGCAGAGGGCGACGAAGTCTTGAGTGTCCGTGAAGAGCATTTGGTGAAACCGCTCTTGCTGCAAAGCTTTTTGCGGCGAAAGTTTTTCAGTGAGGTCGAGCTGTCTTTCTTGAAGTTCGGGTGCTTAGAAGTCGAATACTTTGTCTCAGATTTACCAGACAATTGGGTGTCCCATCTATCCAAAGATGCTGACTTTCAACTCGCTTGTGACGAATTGAATATAATACAGTTTTCATAAAGCGGAGGGTTTGTGTCTGATTTTGCGATTTTTGTCGCTCTTCCAGAAGAATTGGGAGCAGCTCTGGATGTGTTAAAGGCCAATGGGACCTTTAAAGGCTCTAAGTCCGATATCGATGCCAAGCGGACAAGATTTCTTTACAAACTCGGTAATGGCCATGGCAAAGGTCGCGAAGGAACCGTTTATCTAATTCATGGGATGGGAAATACTCGATCTGCGGCATTTGTCGGCTCCTCTGTGGCTCAGGGGAGCGCGCCGGCATACGCATTGCTCATTGGAATATCTGGCTCGTTAGATCACAAGAGCGTGAAGCTAGGTGACGTGGTCATTTCTGCCCACGTAAAGTACTACGCGCCAGACAAGATAAAAGACTGTGACAACTCAGTCATCAAAACTTTGATGCCAACGGATGCTAGCAAAGTTTGTGATCCAAATTTCACTGATCAAGTGAGCCAGCATAGAGACGGTGAAAAACAACTTTTGGACGGAAGAGACACTCGGTTTTCGGGAAGTTTTTACCGTTATGTGAGGCAGTCTATCAATCGTGATAGCGAAGAATTCAGCATCGACAAGTTTATGATGAGAAGAGAGGAAGAGTTTGGAGAAAAGTGCGCGCGCGATTTTTCTCTGCATTCCGGGTCTATTCTCGGCTCAAACATGGTCTTAGATTCGTCTGAGTATTTAAACTACTTGCTTGAGAAAAATGATTGCTGGGATATGGATTTTTATCATCTGAACAATCCGTCGGAGTTTAACGAGCGGTGTCGCTGGGACAACTCGAAGCTCTTGGCGGTAGACATGGAATCATTTGGCTTTTTCTCGGCGTTCCAAGACATAAGCCGGATTAGCCAAGGTACACATGCGGTAGCGGTTAGAGGTATAAGCGATCTGGCCGCCGGAAAAGAGTCGCAAGACAAGTCGAGCAAAGGGGACATGAGAAGACTTGCAACCCAGCGCGCCGTACAAGTTGGCCTCGATTATCTTCATGAGCAATTCAAAGCGCATTCTTTCAAGACACCCAGATTAACTTAACGACTGTGCGATATCTGCAATTCGTTTCTGCGATTTGCTGAAGGCTTAAGAATTTTGTTGCCGTTACTCAAATCTCGGCCAAGATCATATGACCCAACCCACAGAAACCAACCGCGCCCTCATCACCAAGGCTTTCGAAGGTCTCCGCCACGGGGACCCGTCGCAATTCATGCCGTTGTTCGATGAGGACATCGAGTGGCGGGTGATGGGATCTTCGGCGTGGTCGAAGCACGCGAAGGGGCTTGCGGCGGTCGAGCGGGATCTGGTGGGGCCGTTGTTTGCGCGCTTTGCGGGGCCCTACCTCAACATTCCCGAGCTGATCCTGGCCGATGGCGACCATGTCGTCGTGCTGGCGAAGGGGGATGCTCAGACGGTCGAGGGCAACCGCTACGACAATGACTATTGCTTCGTCTTCCGCATGGCGGACGGCAAGATCGTCGAAGTGCGCGAGTATATGGACACCGTGCTCGCGGACAAGGCGCTGGGACGGGGTGACTAGCCACCGCGCTCAAACGCGCCCATAGCGCCGCCATGGCCGATCTTTACCTGAAAAACCTCGAATCCGAACGTCGCAAGCTGTGGGGCGAATGCCGCCTCAAGGGGCTGAAGCGCGATACGCCGCAGCGGTTGCGGATTGCCGAGATCGACCGGCTGCTGGCTGACCACAAGGCCAGGAAGGGCAAGCCGCTGGTCGAGCGCGAGGAGGGCTAGGCCCTCAACTGTTCCGCATATTCTCCAGTCCCTTGATCGCGCCCGGCTTCACGCTGGGGTTGGAGGCGTTGGTCTTTACCTTCTCCTGCTTGGGTTTGCGGTTCTCTCGACTCTTCTTCTGCTGGCCTTTGGCCATGGTCTTTTCCAATCGGAGCGGAATGCCCCGGACGCACTATGGACCGATTGCAGGGAATAGATAGCGAAACCGGACTGGCTCCCCGCCATCCGCACTTCAGCCGCGTGACAGTTTTACCAGTTCCCGGTCCAGCGCTTGCAGGAAATTCGACCGATCCGCCTTGGTGAACGGTGGCGGGCCGCCTCCGGCTGCGCCGAGCGGGCCGTCCATCCCGGCGCGCAGGTCCTGCATGATCGCGCGTGTGGCAATCGCGCTGCCGATGCTGGCGGCGTCGAATGCGCGGCCGTCGTGTCGCAGCACTGTCGCGCCCGCTTTCAGGCAGCGTTCGGCCAGCAGGATGTCGGCGGTGATCACCACGCTGCGCTCGCCCGCTTCTTGCGCGATCCAGTCGTCCGCCGCGTCGAAGCCATCGCCCACCATCACGCGCTTGACCCGCTCGCTCGTCGGCACGCGGAAGGGGCTGTTGCTGACCACACGGACATGGGCCTTGTGCCGCTCGGCCACGTGGTAGATTTCCTCCTTCACAGGGCAGGCATCGGCATCGACAAGTATGGTGACGCGTTGGTTCATGCTCCGGGCGTAGCGGGCTGCCGGGATGCACACCAGCGCGTGCCGCACGGGCGTGAATCCCGGCCCGGCCCCGGAACCACCGGGAATCCCCGCCCGTTGATGTCCCAAGGAGAAACGACATGGCTAAGAATACCGGGGAGGGCCACCGTATCGGCTCTGTCGACGATCGGACGCAGGTTTGGAATCCGGATACCGGCAAGTGGGTGAAGCGCGACCGGTCCGATGGCGAGGATGCGGGCGAATTCCTCGACGTGAAATCCGATGGCGAGCCGTTCAAAGGCGTCGCCAGGGAGCCCGATGATCGGCGCAACAGAGACTGATGGGCGAGCACGACGAAAACGGCATGCCTCTCGTCACTCGCCTGCTGGAGGATGAGGAGAAGCGGCGGCGCCATTTGCCGCGCATCGGCTTCGTCCTTACCGGCGCCTATCTTGGCGGGCTAGTGATCTACCTGATCGTGCAGGGGCAGAACCCGGCCAATCTTGCGCTGAATGAGCTGGGCGATTTTCTGGGCGGCGTCTTCAGTCCGCTTGCCTTCTTCTGGCTGGTGTTGGGCTTCTTCCAGTCGAGCCGCGAGATCGGCATTTCTTCCAAGGCGCTGCATCTGCAGGCGACCGAAATGCGGGCCGAAATGAAGGCGCAGCGCGATTTGATGGCGGGGGGCGGAGGATCGCGCACCGGTTCGGGCGATGAGACCGCCTGACTTCGCCGCCTTCTAAAACACCCTGCAAGGACTGGTCGCCGAGGTGTAGCTCCGCCCCCAGCTGCGATAGCCTTCGCCGTCCACGTGAAACCTGCCTCCCGCAAAACCCTCGTCAGCCGGATCGTAATAGGCGCCGAGGCCCATGCGGCTTTCCGGGCCGGCCGCATCGTGCATGGCGCATAATTCGCGGTAGAGGTCTTCGCCCCTCCGGCGCGGCTCCGTTGCGAGATCGAGGGCGGAGAATTCGAGATGGTTGGAACGGCTCGCCCCGCGGGCGCAGGCGTTGAGTTCGGGCGTGCGGTAGGATGACAGGACGCTGACCGGGCCTACCGTGGGCACGACCTCGTCCCTCACCAGCCGCAGGGCCGGGAGGACATTGGGCCACAGCTCCTCTGGCGGAATGGTGAAGGGCTCCACCTCGCATTCACGCGCGTAATAGCTGTCGATGCGCATGAGCTGCCAAGGCTCGACTACATCGGCCACGCCCTCCTCAGCGAGAAAGGCAGTGAAGCGCGCAAATTCCTCGCCGCGCGCCGGGTCCTCCTCCAGCCATCCCTCGAAAGCCAGCCGCGAATCTGCCGCGCCGGGCAGCGGAGCGACGATTTCACGCAGCAGCGTATCGCGGTGCTCCCGGGCGAGCACGGCCGCAACGCCGAGCAACGTCCAGGCAATCGCTCGCCGCAGGAATTTCGCCATTCGCATGGTGCCTGTTCACCGCATGCCCCCGGGATTGCAAGGCTTTGCTTTGCCTGAGTTTCACACGGCGAGCGAGGCCGGTGCTACATCGGCAGCAATTTGCCGCCATAGCCATATTGCAGGCCGGTTTTGGAATCGGTGCGGGTGACATTGGCCTGGATGGAGTCCGGGGCATAGCCCTTGCCCACAAGCGTACCCGAGAGTGTCAGCATTTCGGGAGCGGGATCATGATCCGGTCCGCACATGGCGAGGCAGGAATAGTTGCGCCCCGGGACAGAGCCTTCCGCTGCCCAATGGCCTGTCACCGAATACGGCCTGTCCTGAAAGGTCACCGTGCCTTTCAGCGTGCCGACTGAATCATCCGTCTGGATGTCGATCGTCAGGTCGCGATTGCCTTTGCTGTCGGGCTCTGTGCCCATCTGCCAGTGTGACATGTATTCCCCCTTTGTGTCGCCGCCCATGGTGAGCGGCTGCGGGGAGCTTACACGTCAAGCTGTTGATAGCCAGAGCAAAAGGCAGAAAGACTTTCCTACAGGATGGGAGTTGTGACTGGTTGGAGCACATGGGTTTTGGCGCGCGAAAAGGTGAGTTTTCTGCGGTTTTTCGAGGTGTAATGTGAGCGGCAGATTTTGCCTCAGGACACTGTCACACCTGTCACACCCTGAGCGGGCGGGCGATGGAATCAGCCGCCGTTCCCATTGCCGTTACCGCCGCCATTGCCGTTGCCGTTACCGTTCCCGCCTCCGTTGCCATTGCCGCCTCCGTTGCCGTTTCCGCCACCGTTACCGTTTCCGCCACCGTTGCCGTTTCCGCCACCGTTACCGTTTCCGCCTCCGTTGCCATTGCCGCCACCGTTGCCGTTACCGCCGCCGCCCGAACCGCCGCCGTTACCGCCACCATTGCCCGATCCGCCACCATTGTTGGTGCCGTAGATCTGGCATGTCGTTGCGGTCAGGCCCTGGCTGTTGGTCAGGTCGTTGTTCTGGCGGTTACGCACGTTGAAGGCGCTTTCGTGGCGGATCGTGTCGTTGATTACCATGAAGCCGGTGTCGATCAGCGGCTGGTACTGGTACACCACTTCGACCACCATCACCGCCGTGCCGGGGGCAGAGAGGATGCGGTTAGAGCCCGATCCCATGCCCTGTTCGAGCGAATTGTCGTTACGTCCGTCGCCTTCGACGCCGTAGATAGGGTCGGTCTCGAGATCGCCCCAGCAGCGCTGCCAGTTGATCATCTGGCCTTCATTGCTGTCGTCATGGCCATTGTGCTGCAGCGAGGAAAGCATGACGCGGCCATTGGCCTCGAAATCTATGGGTTCGCCGATCACTCCGGCGCCGGCGAAGACCTCCTGCACATTGGCCTCGTCGATGCCGGTTGTCACGCGGCCTGCATTGTCGGCCACGGTCATGGCGATCTGGTTCACGCGCAATTGCGCGAGCGCGTAATTGGCGAGCTCCAGCCCGCCGAGGATGAGCAGGAGCAGGACAGGCGCGGCAAAGGCGAATTCGATCAGCGCAACACCGTCTTCGTCACGCACGATGCGGACAAGCTTGCCGCCCTTGATGCGGACGCGGGGAGCGATACGGAAGACCCTCATGGTGCCACCGTTCCGCAGATGGTCGGCGGAGTGGCCTGCGTGCCCCATGGCTGGTTGCGTATGGCGGTGTCGACAAGGATGGTGTGCTGCGCGCTTCCGCCGATGAAGTTGGCGAGGGGGACGATAGCGTCCATCTGCAATGTGGCTTCATAGAACACCACGTCATTGGCGCCGCCGCGGCCCTGGCGGCCGGTGTCGGTGTCGTACTGGCCGTTCTCATTCAGGTCGGAGAAGCAGTCACCGTCATCCTCGTCGTAAACGCCATCGGAGTCGTTATCGCGCACGATCTTCTCGGGATTGCCGATGCCGGAGAACTCGTAGAAATTGCTCTGCGTTACGTCGAGCGTATACCCCGGCGTTGCAATCTGGCCGACTTGCGCGATGATGGCGTTCTCCACCCGCTCCTCCAGCGTCGTGCCGGAGCCGGAGACGTTGGGGTTCTCAACCGATGCCTGCCTCGCCGCGTCCGTCAGCGCGCCCTGCAGGACCGAGGTGACATAGGCGCGGTGACCAAAGTCGAAGCCTGCCAGCAGGATGAGGATCAGCGCCGGAGCGACCATCGCGAACTCGACGATGGTCACGCCTTCCTCGTCCCGGCCCAGTGTGCGCAGTCGGTTGAGCATCGCCATCACCGGGTCAGCCTCAGATTGCCGATGCCCTGGCCGATCGCCTCGAACACCTGCTCAAGGTCAGAGCCATCGCTGGTGAAGAAGTGGGAGTCACTCGTGGCGCAGCCGCGCACACCGTCCGTGTCGGTGACGTCGAGTGCGATGACCCACACGGTTATGCCCATTTCGCCCGCCAGACGGCACGTCGCCTCGAATCGGCGCTGGTGCTGTTCGTCAAGCGTGCCGGTACCGCGGGTGCGATCCTGATGGGCTTCAACGCCATGGGCGGAATACAGGGTGTCGCCGGTGTCGAGGATGCCGTCGGTCATGAACACGATGTGCGTGTTGACCGGGACACCATCGATATCGGTGACATTGTCGCCCTGGTTGAAATTGCTGCCGGCAAAGAAGCCGGTGCGCGATGCGAAGCGGGTGCCCCACAGCATGCCGACGTCGTGATAGGTGCCGCCGGTGACGTTGGCCGTCGCGGAATTGATCGCGGTCTGGAAGTCCGCTTCGTCAGCATAGGTTTGCAGGCGGCTCGCTTCCGAAGGGCAGCCGACCTGGCTATAACCGCGCTGCACGCCCGGATCGTACCGACCGAATTGCAGCGGTGCATCGTTGCCGTTGGCCGCCATATTGTCGATATCGGCACGGGTTACGTAATCGCGGATGATAAGGCTGCCGGTCGGCGCCGGATTGGCCGGATCGATTGTCCCGCGCTCCTCGATGCAGCCATCGCCGCTGGTGCGGAAGCCCTGCCGGTTGCCGGGGTAAAGACCATTGGCATTGTTCCAGGTGGAATTGGAAATGTGGACGCCAGCCTCACCGCTGCCATCATAGCCAATGTTGTAGAGGTACTTGGTGCCGTTCTCGTGGAAACCGGCGCGTGGCTGGGTGCTGGTTGTCAGGTTCTGGCAATTCCAGATGTACTGTCCGTCCGTATCGCAATAGCGATAGGTCCAATCGCCACTCAGGTGGTCTTGCGTCACAAGTATGTCGCGGTTGCGCAGGCTGCGCGCGACATTGACCGTGTGCGAATAGGGCACAATGCCGAAGCGCGTTATTGAGCCATCATCGCTTTCCATTGCCCGGTAAAGGCCCATGGCGCCTGTACGCAGCCGCGCGATCTTCGTGCCGGAATCGCCGCTGGGTGCCTGGTTCATCGAGCCGGTCACGTCGAGAACCAGCACAATATCATTGTGCCCCATGTCCTGTGTAGCATCGCAGGTGACGGAGAGATCGACGTCGTCGATGCCAATGACCCGCACGAGTGATGTGGGCACGGTGGCGGTTGCCGATCCCAGCAACTCACCCTGATCAGTAGTCGATTGCTCGACTTCAAAATTCACATTGGTCGCGCCAGCAGTGCCGGCGGGGAAATTGAATTCGAAGAATCGATCCGCGTGGTCCTGCACGTCCTGGTTGAATTCTGTGCCGGTCATGTGCTGCCGGCCTGCCAGGACAGCAGAGTCGCAGGCGTTCTGGAGCTTCCCTCGCGCCATATAGGCAACGCTCAAGTCCATCGCCGATCCGACGAGCGCGGTCAGGATGAGAATTGCTGCAGCGGCGATGGCAAGCACGTTGCCCGCTTCATCATTCGCCAATCGTCTCAACAAAACGCTATCCATCGTTCACCCCCAAATGACAGGAACAATCCTCGTCAGCTTCGGAAAAATACGATGTTACATTTGAAAAAAGCGTTAATTTACAGCGGTTGTGATTAACGCGCGTAAACTCAGTTTGGCGGAATGCTTGATTACTGAACGATTTCCACATCGCTCACAGGCAGCGGTATTCGCGTTTCATCGACTGGGCTCACCGGTGATGTTTCAGGTTCGTAATCGCCGATTTCGATATTGCTGGTAGTTCTAGCGCGCTGCGAAGTGCCGCTGCTCTCAGCGCTCGATGGATCGACATGGCCCAGTGCCATTTGTGGCTCTGGCCCAGCAGGTGCTTCTGCACCGGTCTCTGCCGATTGCTGCTGTGACGCGATCTCACCCGATGTCTGATCTGCAATATCTGCCAAGGCCAGACATCCAAGGATGCCAAGGCACGCAAGAAAGCCGGTACGTCCGACAGATAATGGTGACTTCGACATGAGATTTCGGTCCTCACAGCCCGTTGAACCCGAAAATTTTACAAGGCGCTGATCAACAAGTGGTTAAGCTGCAGAAGACACTGAGATGGGCTGGCCCATTCGGTCGATTTGGCTGGAACTCTCCGCAATCCGCCCCATTTAAAAAGGTGACATAATCACACCGAGAGGAGCATCCGCGCGATGTCTGACATGCAGTTTCAATTCAATTCCGACAGCTCTGTGATGGGCACCGCAAATGTGGCCGAACGGATCGAAGCCGCCGTGCGCAAGAAGCTGGCGCGGTTTGAAAGCCGGCTGACGCGGCTGGAAGTGCATGTTTCGGACGAGAACGCGCGCAAGGGCGGCGGTGATGACAAGGCCTGCATGATCGAGGCTCGCCCGCGCGGTGGCAAGCCGATCGGCGTGACGGAGCACGCAGCCAAGGTCGACGATGCGGCGCGCAAAGCGGCCAATACCATGGCGCAGCGTCTGGAGCGCATCCTCGGCAAGGAAGGCCGCCACAAGCACGATCCGCGACCCGATAAAGAAATGTAATCTCGCTCCGATGGGGGCGAGAGCGATTTAACGTCCGGGGCCCCGGCCACGACCAATGGGATCGGCGTTTCGGCCGCTGTCACGATCGGTCACCTCGCGATGGCGCCCGCGCCCTTCGCCAGCCGGGTCGGCATAAGTGCCACTGTCACTGTCTGTGATGCCGCTTCGCTGCCCGCGCCCCTGGCCGACAGGATCGGCGTATGAGCCGCTATCACTGTCGGTCACACCGCTGCGGCTGCCGCAACCCTGTCCGGCAGGATCTGCGTATGAGCCACTGTCACGGTCGGTCACGCCGCCGCTATAGCCGCCCCGGCCGTTCCCCGCGGGATCGGCATAGGAGCCGGAATCGGAATCGGTCAGGCCAGAGCGATAGCCACCGCGCCCTCCGCCGACAGGGTCGGCGTAGGCTCCGGAGTCGCTATCTGTGTTTCCGAAAGTCGTGCAGGCCCCAAGGCCCGTGCTCGCCGCCGCTGCCCCTGCGATGCGCGCGATGAATGAACGACGATTGCTGCGAAAAGCGCGTTTCATGACCGATACCCCTCCTGTTGGTCAGAATGACAAATGCAGGAAGCAGATTGTCATGTAAATTCTGAACCGGCGCGGAACGGGGGAGTTTGTGTGTAGGCTACCTTGACGGAGGCCGCACGCTTGCGCGTTCGAGCTCAGGTCCGAGCTTGCCGGTCAGCCACAGGAAATACATTTTGAAATCGGCGGCGAGACTCCAGCCCGGATACGTGAATGTCGCCGGACGGTTCTTTTCGACAGTGAAATGCGCTAGCCATGCGAAAAAATAACCGGCGACCGGCATCGCCAATAGCCACCAGAATTGTCCGCTCACGATAGCAAAAGCGGCGACGACGAAGACCAGCGTCGTACCGACATAATGCAAGGCACGGGTGCGCGGCTTGGCGTGTTCCTGCAAGTAGTAAGGCCAGAATTCGTCAAAGCTGGTGAAGCGATTGGTCGTCATGCACATATGCTGCGCCAATTGGCCGGATGAGGCAAGCCGCGCACAGCTTCCGAAAATCGGAATGTTTCTTTCCTTATCCTTCGGCCACACCGATCCCGCCCAAAACACAGTCAATTTCCTTCTTCACGCGGAAGAAGCCTGCGCGCGCATGCGGCCAAGTAAGGCGATGCAAATCGGGAAGCAGCTGGGTCACCGCAATGTCGTCTGGCAGTGAGGTGAGTTTTGGTTGAAGGACATCTCTGGTCCAACCGGTCGGTATGTGGCCCGTTACTATCTGCGTAACGTCACGGCTTTCGAGAAGCTGGACGAGTTCGCCTTCATCGGTCCACACCGTGCCAGCGCAATCGAAAGCCTGACGGGCATCTGCCACGCCGCTCTCGACCGCGCCGTGAGCAAAGGCGCGAGCGCGATCACCAACCGGCTCTGGCGAGCGCGCATCAGGCCGCGCAGCGCCGATCACCAAAGCGGGGGCATGCGGCAGGCAGAGCGGAGCGTGATGGGCAGCCTCGTCATGTAGCAAGAGGGCATAGCGATCATCGAGAGGTGAGCCCGGTTTTGTTTCCGGCAGATCAAGATCGCGGCGCTGGTGCTCCTGCTCTTCCTCCAGCGCTTCCGCTTCATCCGAGAGCCCGTCCGCAGCAAGAGGGCCCTTGGGATGCTCGGCAGTGTATTGTTCGATATTGCTTGCGCGCGCCTGATAGGTCTTACCCTTGGTGTGCAGGCCGGCAACCCAGCGCCAGCTGAGCGTATTGGACGCAGCGTCACCATCCATCAAATGGCGCAGAAAGAAATCGGCACCAAGCGTCCAGTCGAGCTTGAGCGTGAAGATCCAGATGCTGGCGAACCACATGCGCGCGTGGTTGTGCAGATATCCTGTTTCGATGAGTTCGCACGCCCAATGGTCGAAAGCAGGGATACCTGTGCGCCCTTCGGTTGCCTCGGCATAGGCTTTGGCACGGCCCGCATTCTCTGACAGCGCGGCCAAAGCATCGCTGCGCGCTTCGCAAAAGACACGCCAGATGGTCGGGCGCTGTTCGAGATAGCCTTTGAAATAGACCCGCCAGAAAACCTCACTCACGAATTTGTCCGCGTCCGCGCGTGAATGCGCATCGAGCGTGCGCTCGAGAACTTCGCGTTCGGAAAGCAGGCCCGCGTGGAGCCACGGTGAAAGCTGTGAGACGTTGGAGCGGCCCGTGCCGTGATCGTGATTGCGGGTGCGGGCATAATCGGCGCCAGTATGGGGCAGGAAGGCTTCGAGCCGATCGAGACCAGCAGCGCGGGAGGGATGAAAATTCATGAAGGTCAAAATGCGGCATCATGCGCGCTTGTTCCGCTCGCAGAGGCGGAAAATGGCCCCTCAGCAGCCAGAATGGCCATGGATCCGGCCCTAAACTACCTCTTTTGGGCCATGATTCCGCCACAATTGGAACAAGCATGCCTCTGTCCCGTTGGTGTGAGTGAAGGGCGCGGCGGCGTGAGGTCGCCTTCAATTCCAGCCCCACGAATACATTTCGTTTCATTGATCCCGAAAGGATTGAACACATGAAGAAGCTTACACTTGCACTCGCCTCTGCCGCATCGCTCGCGATCGTCGCCTGCGCCGAACCGGCAGAAGAAGATACCACAATGGCCGACGAAACGGCGATGACGGACGACGCCATGGCCGATGAAGGCCCGGGCACGATCGTCGATGTCGCATCGGGCAATGGCGATTTCTCGACGCTCGTGACCGCCGTGACGGCAGCCGAGCTGGGCGAAACGCTTTCGGGCGAAGGTCCGTTCACTGTATTTGCACCGACCAACGCCGCATTTGACGCCCTGCCGGAAGGCACCGTCGATACGCTGGTGAACGAAGACACCGAGACGCTGAGCTCGATCCTGACGTACCACGTGGTCGAAGGCAATCTGATGGCCGCAGACGTGATGTCGGCAATCGAGAGCGCCGGTGAAGGCGGCTATGAAGTCACGACCGTTGGTGGCGGCACGCTGACCGCGACTGTCGTGGACGGCAATGTCGTACTGACCGATGCAACGGGCGGCATCGCAACGGTGACCGATACCGACATCGCAGCATCGAATGGTGTGATCCACGTGATCGACACTGTCCTGATGCCCCAGTAATGCATTAAGCATCCAACTGACAAAGAGGGCGAGCCATTGCGGCTCGCCCTTTTTCGTTCGATTGTGTTTTTCTGGGGGCCATGGCCTTTGGGTGGGATGGCCACTTTGCCGCGAGAAGATTAGCTCTGCCTTATGTCTCACACCCCGACACTCGCCCGAACCCTCGGCTTCGCCGGAATTCTGCCGCAGCTCGCCTGCGCGCTGGCGGCATGGTTCGGCCCTGATGAGTGGCTCTGGACAGCGCTGGCGATTGGCTGGGCCTATGCTGCGCTCATTTTCAGCTTTCTTGGCGGCTTGTGGTGGGGAATGGCCGCGGCCTCTCCAGACGAAGCGCGCCGCGCCCCGGCTTGGCTATGGGTGGCATCCGTCGCGCCCAGCCTCATCGCGCTCGCGACATATATTCCGTGGGTGGTGGGTGAGACATGGCCCGGCCCTTCGCTCACTTTCCTGGCGATCGGGATTACGCTGAGCCCCCTGGTCGATATGCGACTGGTGACCCTGCGGCCTAGTTGGTGGATGGGGCTGCGGCTGCCGCTCTCGCTCGGCCTCGGCGCCAGCACTTTCGCTTTGGCACTGGCCTCCTGATTAGCGCGAAGATCGGGCGTTACACGTTCGCGGCAACCGGCATATCTGCCAGAACCACGCGCTGACGGCGCTCCTCGATCTTTGCGACTATATCCGGGCGGACAGTGGAGGCGAAGCTGGTGAAGAGGATCCGCGTATCGAGGTCTGTCGAGCGAGGCAGCGATTTGGTGAAGAGCGCCGCGCTGCCCATGCGCGAAAGCGGAGCCAGCAGCGTTTTCATGGACCAATCGGGGCATTCGCGCTGGTACCGGATTTCCTGCCGAACGTAGTTGATGTCGCCATGGCGTGTATCGCGTTCGATACGGCGCATTGTCGCGAGGACAGCGTCACCATCGCCTTCCAGCAATTGCATGAAGCTCTCGCCGTTGTAGGCCAACATACCGGTTATGCCGACCTGCGCATTCCGCGCGGCGGCTCGATCAGCCATAGCTTCAACGGCGGCCAGTGGCAGGCGCGACGTAGCGGTGCTTACATAGATCAGCGAAAGCATAGGCACACTCCCCTTTGGCCAAGTTTCACGCTCGATATATTGGGAACTCAACAGCGAAGCATAGGTTTGGTTCCCACTGGAGAACCATCATGAAATCCGTGCTCAT
This sequence comes from Aurantiacibacter sp. MUD61, assembly GCF_027912455.1. Classification (NCBI taxonomy): domain Bacteria; kingdom Pseudomonadati; phylum Pseudomonadota; class Alphaproteobacteria; order Sphingomonadales; family Erythrobacteraceae; genus Aurantiacibacter; species Aurantiacibacter sp. MUD61. The sequence continues at coordinate 387,454 of NZ_CP115446.1, read as the reverse complement.
CTTTTCGCCGCTCGTTCTTTTGCTTGCCGCCTGCGCAAGCGGCGAGGAGAGCAATGTGCCCGGCGATGCCGAAGATACTGAGCCCTATAGCGAAATTGCCGAGGACGAGGTTCTCAACCTAATCGGGACCGAACCCTTCTGGGGGGCGATCATCGACGGCGACCAGATGAACTTCAGCACGCTGGAAAACCCGGAAGGCGAGATGATCGCGGTCACGCGCTTCGCCGGGCGGGGCGGGCTGTCGTTCAGCGGAGAGCGTGATGGCGGGAGCGTGGATGTCGCGGTGACCCCGGGCGAATGCAGCGACGGTATGAGCGACCACACCTATCCCTTCACCGCAACGGTGGAGATCGATGGAGAACAGCTACAGGGCTGCGCTTGGCGTGAAGGCGTGGACGATATCGGCCCGGAAGCCGATACCGCCGAAGAATTCGCCTAAGCTAGTAAAGTCCAGGCACCTCGTGCTGCGCGTAGCTTCGTTCCTGAGGCTCTGGCGCGAGCAAGCCGCTATCTCCCACCGACTGGATGCCGATACCACCTCCAGCAATCGCGGTGCAGCTGCGGCCGGCGAGATAATCCAACGCGGTCGCAATCATCGCTTCGTTTGGATCGCCAAATTGCCGTGAAATGTCGTCATTTGCGCGGCAGGTGTCCGATATGACGTCGGCGAGACCGTTGTAGTAATCGCCCCGGCCGTTGCTGTTCGCGATCTGCAAAGTGACAGGGCGGAACCGGGCATCGCACTCTGACAGATCAAATGCCGATTGACCGACCGGTTTCCCGAATGTGTCGCTGCCGATAAGAGCAACCTCTACGTAGGGATCCATGCCGTTGATGATCAATTCGCTAGCGGAGGCCGTTCCCCTCGTAGTGATGAAGGCGATCTTTAAGGGTGCGATAGAGTTTCCGTCAGGATCGAAGCGCAGCGTAGAATTATTCTCGCTGGCCCGCGCATCGTTGAATTCGATCGTGCTGAAGACCTGACCGCCTCGATTGCGACCCATCAAATCAGCCATGATGGCAGCATAATTGATCCGTCCACCACCATTATAGCGCAGATCGATAATCAGTTCTCTTACGCCTTGTGCGCGGAAACCGCTGTAGACCGAACGCAAATCGGCAATGGCCTCGTCATTATCGACGGAAAAGGTCCTGAGATTGAAGTAACCGACCTGTTTTCCGCCATCGTTCAGAATAAGCGAGCCGTATCGGTCCGAAATCGGATCGAACGTGAAGTTTGTCTTGGTCAGCGAAACGTCGCGCTGGACGCCAGCTTGGTCGATCACACGAAGGACGCGCGTCGTCCCCGGATCCCCTGGGCCAAGTGCGTCAGAGACAGCCGCACGCCCGCCAGTTGCGAGCAGGGAATTGACCGTTACGAGATTGGCTGCGGGTGTCCCGATTGCCAAGATCTCCGATCCACGGTCGATGTTTGCGCCGAGTGCCGCAGTGCCTTCGAATGTCTCAACGACAAACACGCGCCGATTGTCATCATCATAACCGATCCGGAAGCCGAATCCGGCAGTCGCCCCGCTATTTGCGAAGGCTTCCTCTTCCTCGATCGACGTGATGTAGCTGAAAAACCGGTCGATATTCTGCGCGCGAGCCGGAGCCACGCGGTCGTTGATGTAGCTTTGCGTGTTTGTCACACCGGCGCGGTTTACCGAGTTGTCGAGCAGGCTGGGAAACAAATACCACTGGCTGAAGACTTGATCGATGAAGTCGAGCCGCTCGGTAATGCTGCAACCAGCAGTGCCGCCACCGCCACCGCCTCCGGCACCACCACCACCGCCGCCAGCAAGCGGCGGCGGGCTGTCGGAACCGCCTCCGCAAGATACCAGCATACCTATGCAAGCGAGTGACAGGGCGATCTTCGACGTGCGCATATTTTGTTCGCTTCCCAATTAGTTGGACAGACCCAAAGCGTATGACTGACCTATCCCGCTACCGTGAAACTGACAAGATAGATCGAAAGGGCAGGGTCAAGCCATCCGGTCGCGTACTGCCATTCGCAATCCTTCGACAAGCTGAACAAGGCTGCCCCTTGCAATGGATGCTGCCAGTCGGCACATCGCCCCAAAGCAATCAGTCCGCTGATTCATCCGTAAATTACGCGAAGGCGAAGGAAGACGTATGTCCGACACTCCCCCAGAATGGCTCGCCCAGTCGATCGACACCCTGCGGCCCGGCCACGGCAAGATCGTGGCGGCTAAGCTTGGCAGTGCGGCATTGCTGGGCAAGGGCGGCTTTACAATGTCCTCTGCCGCTTTCCGCAACAATGGAGAACTCGATCCGTGTTTCACCGCGGATGAGGAAGATGCTGTTGCCCCGCCTGTGGAATGGACCGCGCCGCCTCCCGGCACACAGGAGTTGGTCCTGATCGTTGAGGATGCCGATTTCCAGACGGGCGAACCCTTTTGCCATTGGCTGGTCTGGGGCCTCCCCGGACAGAAGGGCCAGATCCTTGAAGGCGAAGCTCCGCCGCGCGTTGGCAAGAACGCTTTCGGCAATTCGGAATGGCTGCTGCCGGACCCTCCCACGGGCGATAAACCGCACGATTACGTGTTCCAGCTTTTCGCCCTGGACTTGCCCCTGACACTGATGCCGGGGGCGAGTCGCGAGGAGCTTATCGCTGCCATGGAAGGCCATGTGATGGGTTTGGCAATACTTACAGGCACTTATACCCGCGAAGAAGGTGGGGATTACGACTTTGACAGTGAAGACGAAGAAATTTGAACGATGTAGGCTGCTCGCCAGCTATTTTGCTTGAAAGGAAATTTTGAAATGGCTGCCAAAAACAACGCACTGAACAAGCCGGTCAACCTGACGCCAGAGCTTGAAGAAGTGGTCGGCAAGGGTCCGATGACCCGCGCACAGGTCACCAGCAAGGTATGGGATCACATCAAGGCTAACGACCTGCAGGATTCCAAGGATCGTCGTATGATCAATCCCGATGCCAAGCTCGGCAAGGTGATCGGCAACGACCAGATCAGCATGTTCAAGATGACGGGTGCTGTTTCCAAGCACATGAGCTAAGGCTCGAACGTCAATTTGAAACGCAAGCGGGCGGGCGGCGAGCGCTGCTCGCCCGTTTTGCTATCTCTTGTCGTTTAGAGCGCTGGCGCGGCCTCGGAAAGGCCAGTCGACAGCCTCGCTCACCCACAGGGCGAGCCAGATGATCAGCGGCTGCGCCATCATGCGCGGTATGTGATAGGCAAGGCCCCAGCCGCCATCGGGGCGGGCCAAATCCATCATCATGTGATTGAGATTGGCGGGCCAGACGCACAGCGCATAAAGCGCAAGGCCGATACCGCCGGTAATTCGCAATGGTTGCGACCACGGCTGCAGCAAAGCCAGCGCACCGGCTATTTCGGCAATACCGGTCCCAAGCACGACCGCCTCAGGGCGGGGCACCCAGTCCGGCGTGATGAGCAGGAAAGGCTCCGGATTGACGATATGGCGATAGCCCGCATAGGCGTAGAACACCGCCAGCAGGATACGCAGCGTGGCGCGGATCATGTGTTATTGCGCCTCGCGCTCGGAGAAATCGGCGTCGGGGTCGATAATGTCGCACGCATAATCGTCTGCCGGACGGAAGCTCCACAAGGCTAGTTGCACTACCGGCTGCTGCCAGATTTCCCTTACGGTCACGCCGGGCATCAAACGGCAGACACTGGTGCGGCTCGGCCCCTGGCCGAAATCGACAATCAGCGCCGCGTACTCAAGCGTTTCGGGATATGCGCTGCGCACCGTCAGCGAGATTGCGCCGCGATCGAACGCTCCGAATTCGAACAGCACTTCTCCTGGCCCCAGTTCCTCAAGCCGGGCCTCATCTCCCGTCCGGCGCAATTCTGGGACCAGCGCGCCGTCCATCGAGACCAATTCAACAACCAGTGCTTCACCCGGAGTGATCAATATATTCCCATCCACGACCCATGGCAGCGTCATGTCGGCTGGGATGCGGTGCGTCTGGCCATCGGGCCCTTCGATCAGGAATTCACTGATCTCTCGGCATGCATTCGCCTCTGCGCACGGATCGGCCGCGTCCTGCGCGTTCGCGGGCAGCGCGGCAAAAGTGCCGAGCGTTGCGGCCAGCATGACGCCAATTCGGGACAAGGTTTTCATCGGTAAAGCCTGCGCTGCAAGCGGAGCTCGGTCAAGCCGCGCTACCGCCACCTTGCGGGCTCCAACCCTCCGGTGCGAGCGTAAAGCCGGAGAATTCGAAACCGGGCGATACGACGCAGGACACAAGCGTGAAATCGAATGGACCCGGCACGGGCCGAGCGGCCTGCCATTCGTGTGGCGCGATGACGTGTTGCGCCACATGATCTCCGGTCAAGTCGGGACCCAGCACCACTGAACTCACTTCGCTGGTGCTCGGCGTGTTCAGCGACAGTTCCAGCGGGTTCCCCGCATGCCAGAGCCAGATCTCAGCAGCATCCACCCGGTGCCAATGGGATGACTGGTGGCTTTCGAGCAGGAAATGGATGAGCGTACCGCTCGCGCGTTCGCCTTCGTCGGCTGGCGCACGCCACGTCTCCTTGTACCATCCTCCTTCCGGGTGCGGTTGGAGATCGAGCTTTGCGATCAGTTCGCTGGCCTTGGTCATCGGCTTGTCCCTAGCGCGCATTTGCCAGAACGGCATAGTTGCGCGCTATCCCTACAGGAGTTTCCCGAATGCGCCACTTGTCCATGCTCGCCATCACTACCGCGCTCTCCGCAATGCTCGTCGGAACGCCTGCATTTGCCCAGGATACGCCGGAGGAGGTCGCCGCCGCAGCTCTGGAAGCCTCGCCGGTGTGGGATGGCCACAACGATGTTCCGGGACGGCTGCGCGGGCAGTTCGGCAATGTGATCGGCGATTTCGATTTCCACGATACGCTGGAAGGCGACGAATGGACGCCGGGTCAAATGCACACCGATCTGCAGCGCCTGCGAGAGGGCCGCGTTGGCGCGCAATGGTGGTCTGTGTGGATTTCGACCTCGCTGGAAGAGCCGGAGGCGGTGCAGGTCACACTCGAGCAAATCGATGTCACCCACCGCCTGATCGCGGCATTCCCGGACGATCTGGCGCTTGCGCTGACTGCGGATGATGTCGAAGCCGCCATGGCCGAGGGGCGTATCGCCTCCCTGATCGGCATGGAAGGCGGGCATTCGATCGGGTCGAGCCTGTCCGTGCTGCGGCAGATGTACGATCTGGGCGCGCGCTATATGACCATTACGCACAATCTCAACACTCCGTGGGCCGACAGCGCGACGGACGCGCCCGAACACGGCGGCCTCACCGAATTCGGCATCACGGTTGTGCAGGAAATGGCAAGGCTCGGCATGCTGATCGATCTCAGCCATGTGTCCGAGGATACGATGCACGATACGCTCGATGCGACTGGCGCGCCGGTGATCTTCAGTCATTCGGGCGTGCGCGCCGTCAACGGCCATGCCCGCAATGTGCCGGACGGCGTGCTTCAGCGTTTGCCAGAGAATGGCGGTATCGTGATGGTCGTCGGCCTTCCGGGCTATCTGAGCGAGGAGCAGCGCATCTGGTATGCCGCGAGGCAGGCGGAGCAGGCGCGCCTCGAGGCGTGGTGGCAAGGCCGCCCCGATCTCGTCGAATCCGGAATGGAAGAATGGGACCAAGCAAACGCCATGCCGGAGGCGACGATTTCCGACTGGGCCGACCACATCGATCACGTGCGCGATGTTGCGGGCATCGATCATATCGGTATCGGCGGCGATTACGACGGGATGCGCAGTGGCCCCGTGGGTGCGGAGGATGTGACCGGTTACCCGCCCTTGTTCACCGAGCTGGCGCGGCGCGGATACTCGCAGGCTGATCTGGAAATGATCGCGTTCGGCAACATGATGCGCGTGATGCGGGAGGCGGAGGCTTATGCCGCTTCACAGGCAGAAGTGCCGCCGTATGAGAGCGATGTTCGAGCGGAAGCAAGCTAGAACATTAAATGCGGACTGGAGGGGCGCGTGGCAGCGACTGAGATACCGGAAACCGAATTCGGATTTATTCACGAGCCGATGGGGCCTCCCGCAGAAGCGTGGTTCGCTTTGATCTCCCAGATGCTGATCGTTTGCGTGATCCTTGCGCTAACATTTGCCTTTTTTATGCGGCGGCGGCGACTAGCGGCAGAGGCGCGGGCAGCTTTGCTGCGGCTGCGGCTCCTGCAGCTGAAATACCTTGCCGCGCTGGCAGTACTTATTGGCGCGAGCATGACCGGATTGCTGGTCTATCGCGCCCTGATCAACGCCGCGGTCGCGGGTAGAGGAATGGACGCAGCACTCGGTCCGCTGGCTGAAAGTCTTTTTTGGGTCATTACCGGAGTTATGATCGCAGCTTTCGGCGTCCTTTGCATGCTGCTCATGCTCTGGCGCGGCCGCGACCTTATGCCGCCGGACGATAAAACCGCTTAGTCGTCTTTCATGGGGTCATGACCCCAGTTCATCAGTGAATAGCGCCAGTCCGAATTCTCGATGTCGCCATCCGGCCGCTGCGCCGTGTGCCGGTTCACATAGCCGACGACCTTTTGCATGTGCTCATACTGACTATCGGTCAGATCATCCTTGTCGGTGCGCTTGATCTCGACAATGCGGCGGCCCGAGCGGTGCCCGGTGCTCTCGCCATCATCATTGTCCCCGACCGATTTCGATTCCTCAGTGTCCAGCCATTCTTCCAGCTCTTTGGGCTGCATGTTCACAGCATCATAAAAGTCGGAATAGACCTCGTCCTTTTTGTCATCGTCCATCAGTCGTCTGCCTTTTCCGGCAGATCGTCATGATCGGTCGATGCCATTTTCTCGAGCTCCTCTTCGGACATGCTGTCATACATATCCTTCGAAGCACCTTGGAGATCGGACACCTTGGTGTCGCCGCGCTTGGCAGAAAGGGCGGCGCCCGCCGCTTTCTGCTGCGCTTCGCTGTAAGCTTTCGGCATCAGTCCTTGTCCCAATCGGACAGTTCGCTGCCGCGCTTCAGCACTTCATCGCCATCTTCCTGCTTGATCAGGTAAGCGGGGTTGTCCTCATCACCGTCCTTGGTGACTTCGGAGCCTTGCAGGGTACGGGTGACTTCACGCTCGAAGCGCTCTTTCACCTGGCCGTGGCCTTCGCCGTCGCCCCAGTTCCATTTCACATATTGATCGGTCTGGTAGCTGTTTGAATTGCTCATCGTTCGAGGTTCCTTGTGCGTCCCGTCCCCGATCCCTGAAAGCAATTATTCGGTTGTATCTGTTCCCAGCACTTCTTCGTCATCGGGCGTTACCACGGCATCGTCTGCCAGCGTGTCGTCTTCGCTGACCACCGGCTCACCTTCAGGATCGTTCTCGAATTCCTGCGTGCCGGACATGGTGATTTCTTCTTCGGCATCGCCCTGCGAAAATGCACCGAAAATCCAGATGGCCGACATAAGCGCGAGCGCTGCCAGCAGGCTAACGGCGAGGATCCAGCGGAGATGCCCGGTCGACTGTGCGGCCATGGCGTCATCATCCTCAATGTGGATTTCTTCGCCTTTTTTATAACTCATTGTCTTGCCTTCCGTCTCAAATACAGACCCGGTTTCGATACGGGTCGCAATGTCAAAAGTTCCTATACGGGACCAAAGCCCGTGGCGCACCTTTATTCGCGCAGCAATTCGTTAATGCCGGTCTTTGCGCGTGTTTGCGCATCGACGGTCTTCACGATGACGGCGCAATAGAGGCTGGGGCCAAGTGTCCCGTCGGGCAGCGGCTTGCCGGGAAGCGAGCCGGGCACCACCACCGCATAGGGCGGCACTTCACCGCGGTGAATTTCGCCTGTCGCCCGGTCGACGATCTTGGTCGATGCCCCGAGGTATACGCCCATGGAAAGCACGGCGCCTTCGCCAACGCGAACGCCCTCGGCAACTTCGGCGCGGGCACCGATGAAGGCACCATCTCCGATGATGACTGGCTCGGCCTGCAAAGGTTCGAGCACGCCGCCGATCCCCGCGCCGCCGGAAATGTGCACATTCTTGCCGATCTGCGCACAGGAGCCGACAGTGGCCCAGGTATCGACCATCGTGCCTTCATCGACGTACGCGCCGATGTTCACGAAACTCGGCATCAGCACCACGCCGGGCGCAATATAGGAGCCGCGCCGCGCGACGGCTCCGGGCACGACGCGAAAGCCTGCTTCGCTGAAACGATCTTTGCCCCATCCGGCGAATTTGGATGCGACTTTGTCAAAGGCTGCTGTGCCTGCGGAGCCGCCTTCCATCACCCGGTTATCATGCAGGCGGAAAGACAGCAGCACAGCTTTCTTCAGCCATTGGTTGACTTGCCATGCGCCATCTGCGCCCGGCTCTGCGACGCGCGCCTCACCGCTGTCGAGCATCTCGATGGCGCTATCGACTGTGCGGCGAACATCCGCATCTGCTGGCGTGATTTCGCTGCGCCGTTCCCAGGCTTCTTCAATAGCAGATACCAATTCGGCGCTCATCACATGTCTCCTTCGCTTTACGCTGCGGCTAGCTGCTCTGTGATCCATGCACAAGGCTTTGGAGAGCGGCAGTTTGCAGAGCAGTTGCGTGTGACCGGCGTGCCCGCAGTAGTTTTCCGGCAAATGGCTGTTAAGACGGGATTAGGCATCCGCTTGATAGCGAGATTGCCAGAAAGGAAGGTGCGGGTTGGGAAAGTCTGGGAGCAAGGCGGTTGCCGGCAAGCTAGATAGAGCAGCCATCCTCGTCGCTTTTGCGCTCCTTTCAGCCTGTGGTGGAGGTGGCGGCGGACCAATCGTGCGAGCACCCGGACCGACGCCGACGCCGACATCGACGCCTACCCCCACGCCGACGCCTACTCCGACCCCCACTCCTACGCCGCCTACATCGGGCTTCCCTGTCGCGGCAGTCCCGTTCGCATTCAACACGCAGGAATTCCGCAATTCGGACGGGCCGGGTCAGCACAATGCCGCCAGCGCCTGGACGCGCGGGGCGACAGGAGACGGCGTGACAATCGCCGTGGTCGATACCGGTATCGACCCCGACAGTCCTGAGTTTGCCGGACGGCTATCACCCGCATCGACCGATATTGTCGGCAGTCGCAGCATCGAAGGGCCGGACGATCACGGCACACTTGTGTCTCTTGTCGCTGCCGCTGCGCGTGACAATTCAGGCATTCTCGGCATAGCCTTTGATTCCACGATCCTTGCCATTCGAGCGGATGCGGAGGGGTCATGCACCGCCAATGGCCTGGATGCAGAGCTGACCTGCGAATTCTTTGACAGCGATATCGCCTCCTCGATTGATTATGCAGTCGCCAACGATGCCAAGGTGATCAATATCTCGCTGGGCGGTGCGGGCGGCATTTCGAACAATCTGCGCAATTCCATCACTGCGGCGGTCGATGCAGGCGTGCTGATCGTGGTTGCTGCAGGCAATGACGGTGCGGCGCAGCTCGACGGATTTGGCGAACAATTCGCCAATGCCGGGAATGGCGGCGTGCTGATCGTCGGATCGGTCGATGCGGATTATCAGGCTTCCGATTTCAGCAACCGGGCAGGCGACAACCCGCAATTCTACCTTTCGGCGCGCGGGGAGCGCATTTGCTGCGTCTATCGCGATGGTGAAATCTTCGTGGATGAAGAAGGCTTCGTCTTTCTCTTTTCCGGGACCAGTTTTGCCGCACCGCAAGTGGCAGGGGCTGCTGCCCTGCTGGCGCAGGCTTTTCCGCATCTGACCGGGCGAGAGATTGCAGAAATCCTGCTCGAAAGCGCGTTCGACGCTGGAGCCTCCGGTCCCGATGCGATCTACGGGCGCGGTATTCTGGATATTGCGGCCGCCTTCCAGCCAAGCGGCACGACCAGCATCGCTGGTGAACGCATCGCGCTTTCCCTTGGCGATGGCACGGGCGTCTCTTCTCCCGCTATGGGCGATGCTTTTGCCAGGGCCACTTTGCCGACGCTGATCACTGACCGATACCAGCGTGCTTTCTCGACTGATCTGGCCAGCACGCTACGCGCAGCAGAGCAGCCGCAGCGCTTGCGCGGCGCGCTCGCTTCACAGCAGCGGGTGCTTGGCGGCAGCGCAGGGACAGCAAGCGTGGCATTCACCATCGATGCGACCCGCCAGGCACCGCCGCGTGCAGAAGCTCTGCAACTGACCGATGAGCAAGCGGCGCAGGCTGAAGTGCTCGCCGCGCGCGTCGCCATGCAGATCGCGCCGCAGACGCAGATCGGTGTCGCTTACAGGCAGGATGCAGGCGGGCTGGTCGCTGGCTTGCAGGGGCAGGATCGCCCCGCCTTCATGATTGCAGGCAATTCGCGCGGGGATGATGGCATGCTGACGCGCAACGATGCCGCCTTCGCGCTACGCCAACAGATGGGCCAGTGGGGCCTGACCGTCAGCGCGCAAACCGGATCGACCTTTACTGCCGCATCCGTACGGCGTGCAGCGGAACTGCGCGGGCGGCGGGCTTCTGAAGATGTGACGAGTTTCGCCATCGCGCTCGATCGCCGCTTCGGCTCTTTCGATACCGCGCTAGGGCTGACGATGACGGCGGAGGATCGCACAATCCTTGGCGGACGCATGCACGAAGGGTTCGGGTTGCAGGGCGCAAATACCGTCTTTGGCGATGTCGATGTTGGCTGGCGGCTCGCAGATCGCTGGCGGCTGGGCGCAGCATTCCGGCAGGGTATGACGGATGTTCGCGATGCACCTCTGGTGGCCGATGACTCCCGCCTGCTAAGCAATGCATGGTCGATCGATCTCGAAAGAACGCAGCTTTTCAGTGACGATGATCGGATCGCTCTGCGCTTTTCGCAACCGCTTCGCGTGGCGGACGGCGGGCTGAACCTCCGCCTGCCATCAAGCTTCAGCTACGAAACGCTCACGCCCGATTACACTGTGCGCACGCTTCTGCTCTCGCCAGAAGGCCGCGAACTTGTTGGCGAAGTGGCGTGGCGCGGGCGATTGTGGGGTGGCTCTGCCGCTGGCAGCCTGTTTTACCGGCACGAGCCCGGCCATTTCGAAAACGCGCCTGCCGATATCGGCGTGGCCATTCGCTGGAGCCGCGGTTTCTAGGCGCCGCCTACCATGAGATTGCGGGTGAAATCGACCAGTCCCGTCTGGCGCGCGCGGCGCATGCGCTCTGCATCGAGGATGGTCTTCACCTTCGTGAAACACGCGTCGATATCGTCATTCACGACGACGTAGTCGTAGCCGTCCCAGTGGCTGATCTCATTGCGCGCCCGCGCCATGCGTCCAGCGATCACATCATCGCTATCGGTGCCGCGACCGCGCAGGCGGCCTTCCAGCTCTTCAATGCTCGGCGGGAGGAGGAAAACGCGCACCACGTCGGTCTCCATGCGCTGGTAGAGCTGCTGGGTGCCTTGCCAGTCGATATCGAACAGGAAATCGCGTCCTTCTTTCAGGCCCGCTTTGATCTGCGCTTTGGGAGTGCCGTAATTGTTGCCGAAGACCTTGGCCCATTCGACCAGCTCTCCGGCTTCCACCATGCGAGCAAACTCGGGCTGGTCGACGAAATAGTAGTCAACGCCGTTGACCTCGCCCGGCCGCGGAGGGCGCGTGGTGACGGAGACCGACATGGCAATCTCGCCATCTTCGGCCAGCAATCGGCGCGCGATAGTGGTTTTCCCCGTGCCTGAAGGCGAGGAAAGGATGAACATCACACCGCGGCGGTGAAGATTTTGCGATTCTTCCATGCCCAGCAATTGGCCGAAGGCTAGCAGTCGATCAAGCCTTAGGGATTAATCCCCTCAGGCGCGTTCATCTTCGGCGGCCATGTCTCGAATCGTTTGATTGCCTTCGCGCACAGCCTGACGGCGGCGCTGGCTACGGTCGAAAAGCGTTTTGACCACAAGCCCACTGGCCACTAGCGCTGCACCGGGAATGGAACGGGTCGCGACCTTGGTGATCGCATAAGCTGCCAGCGTATTGATAGTGGAACGGTTCTCCACCGCATCCTTTGCGAGCTCGCGCCCGTATTGCTTGCCGAGGATCGCCTTTTCCACCGTCATGCGCGAAATCCGCCCGACGCTGCGCAGGATGATATCGTTGATCAGGATATTGGTCGCTGGATTGGGGCTGGGACCGGGGACGGCGGTCTGCGTTGGATCCACAGCCTCCGGCGCGCGTGACGTATTGTCGAGCGCTGTATCGGTGATGTGCTCTTCAGGAAGTCCTGACACTGGCTGATGCTCCCGCTTGCGGGGCATACGTGGCCCCGTGCCTATTTCTTCCGGCCGAAATCGACCGTCACGACGTTTGAACCGTCTTCACTATGAGCAATGTCTGATGCGTCGCCTTGTTCCGCATCGCCGCTGCCATCGTTCTCCGCATCTTCGTGCTCGGTTGGTTCGACGTCCTCGACAGAGGCCTGAAATTGCAGGCCAAAATCGACAGCCGGATCAACGAAGGCGGTGATGGCAGAGAAGGGGATCGAAAGCTTGGACGGGATCTGGTTGAAGCTGAGCCCGACCGAAAAGCCCGTGTCCGTCACGTTCAAATCCCAGAACTTGTTCTGCAGCACGATGGTCATTTCATCGGGGAAACGCTCATGCAGGCTGGCGGGGATGTCTACACCGGGAGCCGCAGTCTTGAACGTAATGTAGAAATGATGGCTACCGGGAAGCGTGCCGCCCGTTTCCTCTATCGAACCAAGCACCCGGCCAACCACGGCGCGCAGGGCTTCCTGCACGATTTCATCGTAGGGGATCATGCTATCGGGCGTATCGTCGCTCATAGGCAGATAGGTGGCGGCGGCGAGGGTGCAGGTCAAGCCGCAAATCATCGGCAATCCCCGTCCGCACGGTCTTTTGTCGGCTTGCGCCGAGCACTGATCCGCCTATAGGCTCAACCTTATGCGCACAGGCAAAATAGAGCGGAATACGAAGGAAACCAAAATCCTGGTCGAGGTAAATCTCGACGGGACGGGGACCTATGACATTTCCACAGGGATCGGCTTTCTCGATCACATGGTCGAGCAATTCAGCCGCCATTCGCTGATCGACGTTACGATGACCGTCGATGGTGACCTGCATATCGACCAGCACCACACGACAGAAGACAGCGCGCTCGCACTGGGTCAGGCGCTGGCAGAAGCGCTGGGCGATAAGGGCGGCATCGGTCGCTACGGGGAAGCGCATTCGCCGATGGATGAAACGCTGAGCCGCGTCGTTGTCGACATTTCTGGCCGCCCGTGGTGCGTGTTCAAGGCGCGCTTCACGCAGGAAAAGCTTGGCGAATGGGATACAGAGCTCATCGAGCACTGGTTCCAATCGGTGGCGCAGACCGCCGGGCTGACGCTGCATATCCAGCAGCTGTACGGTTCAAACAATCACCACATCTGCGAAAGTATCTACAAGGGCTTTGCCCGCGCCATGCGGCAGGCGGTAGAGCTCGATGCGCGCAAAGGCGGCGCCGTGCCGTCTACCAAGGGGCAGCTCGGTGGCTGAAGTCATCGTCGCAGCCCAAGGCGATGGATATAGCTTCAATCGTGTATGTGATTTCCTCCGACGGCAAGGCGCGCGCCGCGATCACGAGCAGGAAGGCATGACTTTAGCTGGTGCTATCACCGACCAGTTTTGGATGACGTTCACCATGCATAATGGAGAGCGGGTAGAGGTTTGCTTTGATGGCTTCCTCGGCACTAGCCTCAGCGGCGACGCGGCTGTGATTGAGCCCTTGGCTGATGCGTACGCGAAGGATCATAGCAATGGCTGAAGCCATCGCCTTGATCGATTACGGTGCAGGCAATCTTCATTCGGTCCACAACGCGCTGAAAGCGGCGGGGGCCGAGCATATTGCCGTTACCGATGATCCCAATCTCGTGCGCGGCGCGAAGCGTATCGTGCTGCCGGGCGTCGGTGCTTTCGGCGCTTGCAGGAACGGCCTCTGGGCGATCCCTGGCATGGTCGAGGCGCTCAATGCACGTGTGATCGAAGACGGCGTGCCTTTCCTCGGCATTTGTGTCGGCATGCAATTGCTTGCGAGCCGCGGACTGGAACACGGCGTGCATGAGGGGCTCGACTGGATACCGGGTGAGGTCAGACTCATCGAACGCACCGATCCGAACATCAAGGTGCCGCACATGGGGTGGAACGATGTGGTCCATGCTCATCACGGCGATGGCAGCGAGCTGGTGGACGAAGGCGAGGCCTATTTCCTCCATTCCTACCATTTCCAGCCTGATAATGGCCGAGACATCGCAGCGATGACAGATCATGGCGGCGGCCTTGTCGCGGCGGTGGCGCGGGACAATATCCTCGGCGTGCAATTTCACCCTGAAAAAAGCCAGCGCTATGGGCTGGACCTGCTCGGCCGCTTCCTGGAGTGGAAACCATGATCATTTTTCCGGCAATCGACCTGAAAGGCGGCGAAGTCGTGCGGCTGGCCGAAGGCGATATGGACCGCGCCACCGTCTATGGAGACAATCCCGCGGCCCAGGCGATGCTGTTCGCAGAAGCCGGAGCCGAGCATGTCCATGTCGTCGATCTGGATGGCAGCTTTGCCGGTGAAACCAAGAACCGCGAGGCGGTGGAAGCGATTGTCGAGGCCTTTCCCGGCTATGTGCAGCTGGGCGGCGGCATTCGCGATGCGGCGGGCGTGGAAGGCTGGTTCAACCTTGGCGTGGCGCGCATCGTGATGGGCTCCGCCGCGCTCAAAAACCCTGAATTCGTGAAGGAAATGGCGCGCGAGTGGGAAGGTGGCATCGTTGTCGCTGTGGACGCGCGCGATGGCATGGTTGCAACCGAGGGCTGGGCCGAAGTCTCCGACGTCCCGGTCGAGGACATGGCCCGCCGGTTCGAGGATGCAGGCGTTGCCAGCCTTCTGTTCACCGATATCGGGCGCGACGGCCTGCTGAAGGGCTGCAACGTGCAGGCAACGGTCGAACTGGCGCGCAGCGTGGACATCCCGGTGATTGCCAGCGGCGGCGTGAAGGGGCTGGACGATATCCACATGCTCGCGCTGCAGGCGGACCAGGGCATCGAGGGCGTGATTACGGGGCGGGCACTGTATGAAGGCCGCCTGGATCTGGCGACGGCCATTGCGATGGCGAACCGGCAATGACCGTCCGCATCCGTGTCATCCCTTGTCTCGACGTCGCCGATGGGCGCGTTGTGAAGGGTGTCAATTTCGTCGATCTCAAGGATGCGGGCGATCCGGTGGAGCAGGCGCAGGCCTATGACGCTGCAGGAGCGGACGAGCTTTGCTTTCTCGATATTTCGGCGAGCCATGAAGGGCGCGGAACACTGCTCGATATCGTGCGGCGCACGGCGGAGGTGTGCTTTATGCCGCTAACCGTGGGCGGCGGCGTTTGTAGCGTTGAGGATGCGCGCAAGCTGCTCCTCGCTGGCGCAGACAAGGTTGCGGTGAACTCTGCCGCGGTGAAGCGACCCGAGATAATGGCCGATATCGCGGACAGGATGGGCAGCCAGTGCGCGGTAGCCTCGGTCGATGCGCGCAAGGTCGCTGACGGTCGATGGGAAATCTTTACCCATGGCGGCAGGCGCGAAACGGGCATCGATGCTTTGGAGCACGCGGTGAAGCTGGCAGAGCTTGGCGCGGGCGAATTGCTCGTCACCAGCATGGATGGCGATGGGACGCAGGCGGGCTACGATCTGGAGCTCACTCGCACCATCGCCGATGCCGTGAGTGTGCCGGTCGTCGCGAGCGGCGGAGTCGGCAATTTGCAGCATCTGGTTGAAGGCGTGACCGAGGGCGGTGCGAGCGCGGTGCTCGCAGCGAGTATTTTTCACTTCGGTACGCACACAATTGCGGAGGCGCATGCGGCCCTGCGCGCTGCAGGCTTGCCCGCACGAAGCAGCTGATAAGGCGCGCTGAATCACCGGCCACTGGCGCTTGTTCCGAGGCGCGTTTGAGCCTCTATCCGATACATGTTTTTACGCTTTGCAGCGGCGCGGTCCCGCAACGGGACAGGGCCCGCGCGGCCATTGTGCGCAAAGCGAAAAGCGCAGACTTTGCGCGCCATGCTCACCCGGCTTTTCCTCGCAATTTTCGCGCTCACTGCAAGTGCTCCGGCCTATGCTGCGACGCCCGCGCAAATCCCCGAAGGATCGAGCGCCACGCTGTTTGCGCTCGGTGTGCTCGGCGTCATCATCGGACGTCGTTTGTCGATGCGCAAATCGGATGGCGAAGAGGACTGATCCGATACCTGCTTGACGCAGGCACGCCGTCTCCCCATTGCTCGGTCAATGGACACCCTATCCCGACTTGAAACCACGATTGCCGAGCGGCGCAGCGCGTCGCCCGATGCGAGTTACGTCGCGAAACTGAACGCCAAGGGCTTGCCCAAAATCGCCGAGAAAGTGGGCGAAGAGGCGACCGAGACGATAATTGCCGCGCTGACCGGCAGCGATGCGGAGCTGACCGGCGAGGCGGCGGATTTGCTGTTCCACCTGCTCGTGCTGCTCGGCGCGAAGGGCGTGTCCCTATCCGATGTAATGGCCGAACTGGATCGCCGCGAAGGCGTTTCCGGCATCGAAGAAAAAGCTGCGAGGACCTCTGACTGATGGCAATCGATCCGACTGCGGATTACGATCCCGACAACATCTTCGCGAAAATCCTGCGCGAGGAAATTCCCTGCAACAAAGTCTATGAAGATGAGCATGCGCTCGCCTTTCATGACATCAATCCGCAGGCGGATGTGCACATCCTGGTGATCCCGAAGGGCGAATATGTCAGCTGGGATGATTTCTCGGCCAAGGCATCGGCAGAGGAAATCGCGGGCTTCGTCAGGGCGGTGGGCCATGTCGCGCGCGATCGCGGACTGGTGGTGCGCGGCTATCGCCTGCTCGCCAATATTGGGCGCAATGGCGGCCAGGAAGTGCCGCATCTGCACGTCCATCTGTTTGGCGGCGGACCGCTGGGGCCGATGCTGGCGCGGTAGATCGTGTCGGACTGTCGCCGGAATGACTCGGCTCGGCGATTAACCCTCTTTTGCTTCGCCGCTCGCACTTGTAAGCAGCCGTTCAGATATGGATGAGCAAATACAGCCACCCTCGGGGGTTATCGATGGGTCACGACACCTTTATCCGGTGCGTGTTTTCTTTGAGGATACCGACCTGTCCGGCATCGCCTATCACGCCAATTATCTGAAATGGTGCGAGCGTGCGCGTAGCGACATCCTGCGCCTTCTCGGTATCGATCAGCGTAAAGCGCATGGCGCGGGTGAGGGTTTCTATGCCGTCTCCGAAGCGAATATCAAATGGCGCCGCCCGGCCATGCTGGACGATGTGCTGACTGTCGTCACCACCTGCGATGCCGTGCGTGCGGCAAGCTGCAATATGGTGCAGAAAATCTACCGCGATGATGAGCTTCTGGCTGAAGTCGATATCGTCGCCGCTTTCCTGTCCAGCGATGGCCGGCCCAAGCGCCAGCCAGCGCAGTGGCGCGAAGCTTTTGAAACATTTGTCCAGAAAGACACTGAATGAGCCTGCTTGATACTCTCTCCGCCGGAGCCGCCAGCGCCCCCACACGGCTCGATCCGATCGAACTCTTCATGCAGGCGGATATTGTCGTCCAGATGGTGATCGTCGGGCTGGTGCTGGCCTCCATCTGGGTCTGGGCGATCATTGTCGGTTTCACGCTGAAAATGGGCAATACGAAGCGCAAATGCGATGCGTTCGAAAAGGGCTTCTGGTCCGACGATGATGTCGATGGCCTGCTCGATACGCGCCGCCAGAATGACAATGCGTCTGCCCGCGTGGCCGCCGCCGGGATCAGCGAATTCCGCCGCAGCCACAAGGCTGGCCTGCGTGACAAGGAAGCGGCGCGCAACCGCGTGGCGCAGGCGATGGAAGGGCAGGTCGCGCTGGAATCGGACAAGCTTGCCAATCGCCTCAACTTTCTCGCCACCGTCGGTTCGGTCGCGCCGTTCGTGGGCCTGTTCGGCACCGTCTGGGGCATCATGAACAGCTTCTTCCAGATCGGCTTGCAGCAGAACTCTTCGCTCGCCGTGGTCGCTCCGGGTATTGCCGAGGCACTGTTTGCGACTGCGATCGGCCTGTTCGCCGCTATCCCTGCGGTGATCGCTTACAACCGCCTGTCGAACACCGTGAATGGCTTCGAAGCCCGTCTCACCCGCTTTGCCGACCGTGTGCATGCGCAGGTGAGCCGCGAAATGGAAACCGTCTAAATGGCGATGGGAATGACCGGCGGCAGGAAAGGACGAGGGCGCGGTTCGCGCCGCGCGCCCATGGCCGAAATCAACGTCACGCCGTTTGTGGACGTGATGCTGGTGCTGCTGATTATCTTTATGGTCACCGCGCCATTGCTCGCCAGCGGCGTTCCTGTGGACTTGCCGGAAAGCCGCGCCAATCCGGTGGATCAGGAGCCTGACCAGGTGACCGTCGCAATCGATAGCGCAGGGTTTGTCTATATCGACGATGTGCAGATCGAACCCGGAGCATTGCCGCAAGCCCTCGACAGCATTGCGGGGCCAGAGGGAGCCGAGCGTCCGCTCGTTAATCTGCGCGCCGATCGCGCGATCGACTGGGGCCGGGCAATGGCGGTGATGGGTGAGCTCAATCGCGCAGGCTTCAACTCGATCTCGCTGATCACCACCAGCGGCGCGGCTCCGGCTGAGGATACGGCGCCCGCTGACGCTGGCGGCGAACTTGAAGCCGTGGCGGTAACGCCCGGTTCAGGCGCAGCCGAATAGCCCGAGAGATTATGGCCGCACTCGCCCACCAGTCCACGGAAGAACGCATCGGCATCGGTGTAGCCGTGGTGGCGCATATCGCGCTGGCGGGCGGGCTGATGTGGATGGCGCAGCAGCGTGACCTTGATATTCCCCCACCGGCAGACCGGGTGGAAGTGAGGCTTGCGACAGAAGTCAGCCTGGAATCCACTGCACCCGATCCAGCGGTTGAATCGGCGGCGAGCCTCGCGCCGGAAATCGCCGATCTTCCTGAACCGGCGGAAGCGGTCACCGTGCCGCCGCCCGAGCCAAGAGTTGCCCCGACGACGACGCCCCGCGTTGCCCCGACAACCCGTCCGACGACGCGCCCGACACCCGCACCAACGCCCAGCGCGACAGCATCGCAGCGACCGCGTGGCAGCCGGCTTGACGACAATTTCCTGCCGAATACCGGCGCAGGTGAGGGGAGCCGCGGAGCACCTGCTGCCAACTTTGGCCCGCAGGAGCGCGCTGCCCTGGCTTCTGCCATCACGCGGCAATTGCGTCCGCATTGGAGCGCGCCGTCGGGAGTGGATGTGGATCAGCTGGTTACAGTCGTCTCTTGGCGTCTCAACCGAGATGGTTCGCTTTCTGGCCGCCCGAGGTGTGTGACGCAGCGTGGAATAAATGACAGCAACCGTCCGCAGGCGTCGTTGCATTGCGAGCGCGCCATTCGCGCGGTCCAGCTTGCTGCACCTTTCAACTTGCCAGACCAGTTCTATAGTCGGTGGGACGATCTGGAATGGGATTTCGACCGGAGATTGTAATGCGTATCTTGAGTTCACTTGCCGTCGCCGCATTGCTTTTCGGCACACCGGCCATGGCGCAGGACGATCTCGATCCGGCGACGATGGCCTCGCAGGATGGCGAGCCTGAAGCGGTGGCCGATCAGGATGATGGCCCGCTGCGTGGCACGGTGACCGACGACTCTGCTTGGCAGGATCTTGGCATCGCTATTGCTGCGTTCGCCACCAATCGCGATGTGGCAACGCCCGCCAATTCTTCCGGTACCGAGGCTCTTGGCCTTGAGCTAGCACGCGTTGTTTACAACGATCTGCGCTTCAATGGCCTGTTCCGCCCGGTCGGCCCAGACGCTTTGCCGCGCCCCAGCTATGACCAGATTACCGCGCCCGCGTTCGGCACGTGGCAGGGCCGGTCGGCTGAAATGCTGGTGCACGGATTTGTCCGCGCGAATGACGATGGCCGGTTGACGGTCGGCTGCTACCTTTACGACGTGGCCTTGCAGACCGAGCTTGTGCGCGAGGGCTGGGTTGTAGCTCCTGCCGAGTGGCGCCGTGCGGCACACCGCTGTGCCGATCTCGTCTATTCCCGCCTGTCGGGCGAAGACCCGTTCTTCGATAGCCGTATCGCCTACATTGCGGAGACCGGGCCCAAGGATAACCGCGTCAAGCGGCTCGCCATCATGGATAGCGACGGCGCCAACCACCGCTTCATCACCAATGGCCAGTCGACCGCGCTCAGCCCGCGCTACTCGCCCGATTATTCGCGTATTGCCTATCTGTCCTATGTGGACGGCAACCCGCGCATTTATGTCTATGACATCGATAGCGGTCGCCAGCAGCTGGTTACCGAAAGCCCCAATGCAACCTTCGCCCCGCGCTGGAGCCCGGATGGCCGCTATATCCTCTATTCGATGGCTGTTTCCGGCAATACCGACATTTACCGCGTGCGCTCGGATGGTTCAGGTCGACCGGAGCGTCTAACCTCCGGTCCGGCGATTGAAGTGGGTGGCTCTTATTCGCCTGATGGCCGCCAGATCGTGTTTGAAAGCGACCAGTCCGGCGCGCAGCAATGCTATGTCATGGATGCGGATGGCTCCAACCAGCGCCGCATCAGCTTCTTCGGCGGGCGCTGCGCCACGCCCGAATGGAGCCCGCGCGGAGACCAGATCGCCTTCACGCATATCGCAGGCGATTTTCGCATCGCGGTAATGAACCCGAACGGGCGCAATATGCGCCAGCTCACCAATGCATGGCACGATGAAGGGCCCACCTGGGCGCCCAACGGCCGCATCATCCAGTTCTTCCGGACGGAGCGCAATTCCGGCGATACGAGCATCTGGCAGGTGGACCTGACCGGTGACAACGAACGCCGCTTGCGCACGCCGGTTGGCGCGTCAGATCCGGCCTGGGGACCGGTTTTGCCGTAAATGCGTTATATCCCCATTGGGCCGCGAAAAGAGTCCATTTCATAGGTTCAAGGAGAGCCAAAACATGAATCGCATTGCTATCGCCCTTACTGTTTCCAGCGCTCTGGCGCTCGCCGCCTGTAACCGGCAGCCGCCGGAAGTCACTCCCGATCCTCCGCAGGATGTTGTGACCAACCCCACGCCGACGCCGACGGCTACCACGCCTGCCGGCCCGCAACCCGGCTCGCAAATGCATTTCGCCGATGCGATGATGGGCGCGGACACGATCTATTTCGACACCGATCGCTATAATATCGATTCAGAGGATGCGACGGCGCTGCGCCGTCAGGCCGAATACCTGCTGCAATACACCAATGCCCGCGCGACCGTGGAAGGCCATGCGGACGAGCGTGGCACGCGCGATTATAACCTCGCCCTGGGTGAGCGCCGCGCCAATGCCGCAAAGAACTATCTAGTGAGCCTCGGCGTGCCGGAATCGCGCCTCAACACGGTTAGCTATGGCGAGGAACGCCCGGTGGCCACGGGGTCCAACGAAACCGCCTGGGCGCGCAACCGCCGTGCAGTCACGGTGATGATCACGCGCTGACCGGCGAAATTAATGACTGATCGGGAGAGCCCGGTCGAAAGCGGGCGCGGCAATTTCGATTGTCGCGCCTGTTTCGTTCTTGGCAATGCTCGCACGATCCGAGTGGGAAGGGGTGGCAATCAGCACGAACGCCATCATCGCGAAAAGCGATGCCGTTGCAGAAATGGCCAGCTGTTTGCTCACGGTGTACCTTGTCCTTCGTCGTCTCGGTTTGCTGCAATGCAACATATTGCTTGCCAAATCGTTCCCTCAACCCGTCCACCCGGCCAAACAGACCGGGTTACATAGGGCACTTTGCTGGCCTATAGGCGTTGGATGCCCATGACTTGGATTATTCGATAATGGTCGGATCGCGTCGGTCGAACGACTGGGGCTTCCCGCGCTGGCGTGGCTATGAAGATAGCCGCGAGGCGGCAACCGTGCGCCTGTGCGACCGGCACGGGTGCGAGGAAAAGGGCGATTGCCCCGCGCCCAAGAGCCCCAACAGCAAGGATCGCTGGTATTTCTGCCAGCGTCACGCAGCGGAATACAATAAGGGCTGGGACTATTTCGAAGGGCTCGACAAGGAAGAGGCCGCCAAGCGCGCCAAATCCGAGCAGACCGAGAACGCCGGCTATGCCGAAGCACAGCATTACGGCTGGGGCGGGAGCGGCGATGGATCGCGCAGCGCCGATGAGATGCGCGCACTCGAAGTGCTCGAACTGGAAGCGGACGCCGATTTCGATGCGATCAAGCGCGAATGGCGTGCGCGCGCAAAGAAAGTCCACCCCGACGTGAAGCCCGGCGATGAAGCTGCGGCGGAGGAATTCCAGAAGCTGCAGCTTGCCTATGAAGTCCTCAAAGCGGCCGAAGAACGGCGCGAGTGGAAGGGCTGACCAGGCTCGGCCCTACGCAGTTTTACCAGGGCCCGCGCTCAGCCCAAATTTTCCGCCACTACCCTAGGCGATGCCCTTACCAAGGAGCATCAGCACGATGGGTGTGCATAGTCCGATCAACCGCGCAACGCATGGCATGGTGTCAGCCGTGCCCGTCGGTTTGTCGCCGGTGGAAGCATCGCAGCGCATTCTTCGACTGGCACTGATCGCATCGCTGGTCTTCGCCGGATTTGGCCTCCTAGCATCCTTCGGTATTTCGCTGACCCGGGAAAGCGGGCGGATTGCGGCAGTCTGGATGCCCAATGCCGCCTTGCTCGTCCTGCTACTGCATAGCCGCGAACGGCATATCCCTGTGTTCATGCTGTCGGCTTTGGCGGGCAATATTGCGGCCAACCTTCACGTGGGAGATTCGCTGTTCTTCGCGACCGGTCTAGGCGTAGCCAATCAGATCGAAGTGCTGATCGTCCTTTACGGGATGCAGCGCTTTGCGGTGGTCAATCCCGACTTCACCGGAACGCGGGAGATCCTGATCTACACAGGAACCGCGATTGTCGCAGCATCGTGCTCTGGCCTTGTGGCGAGCCTGTTTATCGCGCCCGATGGCCTGGCGGGCCTATGGTCGATGTGGCTCGTCTGGACACGCGCGGACGCTTTGGGGCTACTGCTGATTGTCCCTGCCAGTTCGATCCTGATCAAGGCATGGAAGCGCCGCGATCAATTGACACGTGCCAAGCTGGGCGAGGCCATGCTGATCATCGCTTTCGGAACCGCGGTCAGCTTCTACACCTTCTGGCAGACGGACTATCCCTTCCTGTTCCTCGATGCGCCCTTGGTGATCCTCTATGCGGTGCGGCTGGGGCCTGTTGGCAACGCCATCGCCATCATCAATCTCGCCCTCGTCGCGGTGATTGCCACCAGCCTTGGCAGGGGGCCGATCAATCTCGTCGACGGGTCGGTCAGTGAAAAGGCGATGGTGTTGCAGCTCTTCCTCGCCAGCAGTTTTGCTGTGGGTCTGCCCATTGCATCATTGCTGCGGCACAAGGTGGAAGCGGCAGAGGCCAAGTCGCGCTTCCTCGCCAGCATGAGCCACGAAATTCGCACACCGATGAACGGCGTCATCGGGTTTACCGACCTCCTGTTGCAGACACGGCTTGACCCGCAACAGCGCGAATATGTCGAGCATATCGCCAATTCGGGCGGCAGCATGACGCGGCTGCTCAACGACATCCTGGATTTTGCGAAGATCGAAAGCGGGCAGATGGTGCTGGAGGAGCAGGATTTCGATCTGCACCGCGTACTGCGCGAAAGTGCCGAGATGTTTCGCGGCACAGCGCAGAAAAAGGGGATCGCGCTTCACTGCGATATTGATCCCTCGGTCCGGCAGTATGCCCGTGGCGATCCCTTCAGGCTGCGGCAGGTGCTGCTCAACCTCATCGGGAATGCGGTGAAATTCACCGATCGCGGGGAAGTCGAGTTGCGCGCGCGCACGCGCGATGATCGGCTGATGATTTCGGTGCGAGATACCGGCATCGGTGTGCCGGAGGAGCATCTCGGGCGCATCTTCGGGCTGTTTGAGCAGCTCGATCAGGGCACCGCACGGCGCTACGGCGGATCGGGGCTGGGGCTGGCGATTTCTGCCGATCTGGTGCGCCTGATGGGTGGCACAATTCAGGTCGTCTCGAAGGAGACGATAGGCTCAACCTTTACCGTCAGTATTCCTAGCCGCGAAGCCGAGAATGCTATTGAAGGAGCGGAAGAAACTGCGCCACATCGCACTATGGATGAAAGTCCCCAGTCCGATGAGCACTACGCCGAAGACATCAATTCGATTGACCACTGGCCTTCCGCCAGCACCCGCAATCTGCGAGAGGGCGGTAGGCTGACGCCTGACCGATCCTCTTCCCGCTTCGCGAGATCCGACGCTTAGCAGACGTGATCAATCAGCGATGATATTGCCCAGGAAGGTGCGATTATCATCCGCATTGAATGCGACGAAGGTGATGAAGAGTTCATCCCGGTTCGGACCCGAAAGCGCACCGGCAAACTCACCCGTCAGGTCAAAATTGGTGTCTTCAATCGTGCCGCTGAAAGTATTGCTAGCTAATACAGTCGCACTGAAATCGAGTTCGGCGACCTGGACCTGAACATTGTTCACGGTCTCAAAAATGGTAATCGTACCGGTGATGGTGTCATCGGTTCCGGGCGTGATGGTGAAAGTCACTTGCGGAGCGGAAAGGACATCAGGCGCAGTCACGCCTTCCTCGCCGCCAACGACCAGCGGATCGCCTGTGTACGTGAGGTTCGACGTGATGTCCGTATCGTCGGCAGAGACCTGGAAGAATGCCGTCACGCGCTGGCTACGCAGGGTTCCATCAACGGTATCGCGGGTGAAATCCTGGTTGTCGGTTTCCAGCGTTGCGCGAAGGATGTGGGTGAAGGGCAAATCAAGCGTGAGGCCCAGATCGCCGTCCTGATAGACGCGCTGCGTGGCAGAGCTGCTGACCAGATCGGCGGCATCGAAAGTGGTGGTCGTCGATTGCTCCGGATAGCCGATGGTCACGCTGTTGGGGTCGGCGTCATAGTCGATGCCGCTGTTGCCGTTGATGCGCGTCGCATCATTGAAGAATTCGACGCCGCCATCGGGCGTAAAATACGCGACAATTGCGCTGGTGTTGGCAGAAGTCGCGACGAAATCGGCGGCGAAATCAAAATTGATGACGCCCGAACTGGGAGTCGGTGTCGGCGTTGCCGTTCCGCTGTCCGTCGGCGTTGGGGTGGGCGTATCATCGCCGCCGCATGAAGTGACCATTGCGCCGCAAGCTGCAACACCGATGAGAAGACCGATTTTCCGGATCACGCTATTTCCCGTCCGATTCCTGAAAGTTTGTGAGTGTCCATGCACTATCGAAGCTTTCCCTTAGCTGTCTGGACAGCGGCGGGGCAAGCGGCGTTTGCCGCTCTTTCCCATGTTCGGCAAGTTGGGCCGACGAAGAGGCGATCCCGCGCGCCGTGGCAGACGCGCGGGCGTCCGCCCCATTCAGAAAGGTGCCGCAGCGATTATACCGCTTCCAGCGCCTGTTCGAAGTCGGCGATCAGATCGTCCGGATCTTCGATGCCGATGGAAATGCGCACCAGATTATCGGTGATGCGCAATTCCGCACGGCGGCCTTCGGCAACCGAGAGGTGAGTCATGCTGGCCGGGTGGCTCGCGAGCGTCTCGGTGCCGCCGAGGCTGACCGCGAGCTTCGCGACTTTCAGCGCATCGAGGAAACGGAAGCATTCCGCCTCACCGCCCTTGATGAAGACCGAGAAGGTGGAACCCGCGCCAAGGCAATGGCGATCGTAGATGTCCTTCTGGCGCTCATCCTCGATCATGCCGAGATAGCCGAGGCCTTCCACCTTGGGGTGGCTTTTCAGGAATTCGCACACCTTGGCCGCGTTCTCTCCGGCGCGCTGCATGCGCAGTTCGACCGTTTCCAGCGAACGCAGCAGCATCCATGCGGTGTGTGGATCGGCGATGCCGCCCATCGTGTTGCGCAGCGCGCGGATCGCATCGACCCACTTCTTCGCGCCCGAGACGGAGCCGGCCACAAGATCCGAATGACCACCGACATATTTGGTCAGCGAGTAGACGACGAGGTCTGCGCCATGATCGAGCGGGCGCTGCCAAATCGGGCCGAGGAAAGTGTTATCGATGGCGATCGGGCAGCGATCGGGGTCGAAATGCGCATCGCGCGCTTCCTTCACCGCTTCGATATCGACCAGAGCGTTGGTCGGGTTGCCGGGGCTTTCGAGATAGATGAGCGGCACTTCGCCGCCTTGCTCTTCCGCCTGAGCCTTGGCGCGGGCCATCACATCGTCCAGCTCTTCACGCGTCGCGCCTGCCGGGAATGCGATATAGGTCACGCCATATTTCGCCATGACCTTGGCGACGAAACCTTCGGATGCTGCATAAAGCGGCCCGGAGTGCACGATCACATCGCCAGCGTTACACGCGGCCAGCATCAGCACGGCAATCGCCGTCATGCCGCTGGAGAAGCACAGTGCATCCTCTGCACCGTCCCAGATGGCGAGGCGATCTTCGAGGATTTCCTGGTTCGGCCCATTGAAGCGCGAATAGACAAGGCCTTCCGCGCCGCCCGGGCGCTTGCCGGTGATGCCTTCGAAATGGCGTTTGCCCGCCGCAGCATTCTCGAATGCAAAGGTGCTGGTGAGGAAGATCGGCGCCTTTAGCGAACCTTCGGAAAGGGCCGGGTCGAAACCGTGGCCCATCATCAGCGTGCTGGGCTTCATCGGGCGACCGCCGATTTCGGTGATTTCGGGTTTTGGCTTGCGGCGCGGGGTAGGGGTGGTGACGGCGCCTAGCGGGTCGTCCTTCTTGTCGGCCATGATTGGCTCCTTCCTTGGTCTCACCCCTAGGAAGGCAGGGGCTGGATCGGCCACCGGGGCTCCCGTTCCTAACCTCCGCAGGAACGCTTCTCCGCCGGGTAGCGATAGTTTCAGGCGTAATTATAAGCGGTAACGATTCTGCGCAAGTCTTGCTCCCCGCCTTGTCAGCCGAGCACTGGAGCGATTGCGAAAACCACGCCAACGATCACGAAAATGCCGATGAGATCGAGGGTCAGGCCCGCCTTGATCAAGCGTGGAAGGGCTATGCGACCGGTCGACCACGCGATGGCATTCGGCCCCGTTCCGGCGGGGAGGACGAAGCCCCAGCTTGCTGCCAGCGCGACGGGCATGGCGAGCAGCAACACCGTATCCGCATCGCCGCCAATCGCCACGGCCAGCGCGGCGACCACGGGCATGATGCCGCTCGCTGTCGCGACATTGCTGGCAAATTCGGTAATCAGCACGACCATCGCCACCAGCGCCAGCGCGATCAGGAAAAGCGGGACCCCTGCAAGCGGAAGAAGGGCATTGCCCAGCCAGTCCGCAAGGCCGGTGCGCATCATCGTGCCAGCAAGCGCCAGTCCGCCCCCGAACATCAGCAGCACGCCCCACGGTGCTCGATCCGCTTCTTTCCATTCGAGCAGTCGGCGACCGGATCCATCGGGCAGCACGAACAGGGCGAGACTGGCAGCGATGGCAATTGTTCCGTCGGTGATCGCGCCCTCGGGCAGGTGAGGTGCGGCAAAGCCACGCAGCATCCAAGCGAGAAAGGCAATCGCGATCACGGGCACCAGCCTCCGTTCAGCGCTGCTCCAATCCCCCGGTGGATCGATTGCGGCGCGCGCCGCTGGTATGTCGAAGGGATGAGCGGAAATGCGCTGCACCTTGGCGATGATTGCCGCAGCAATCGGAATGCCGATCACCACGATTGGCACGCCTAAGAGAGCCCACCGGGCAAAGGTGATCTCGACACCCGAAATCTCGCGCAGCAAATCCGCGCCGATGGCATTGGTGGGGGAGCCAATGATGGTGCCTAGACCACCGATACTCGCGGCAAAGGCCAGGCCCATCGGCAGAGCCCCGAACAAGCCTTCGGTATGCGGGGTGTCTTCATCATCCACGATCCCTCCCGCCAGCACGGCCAAGGCCATCGGCATCATGATCAGCGCGGTGGAGGTATTGCTGATGATGTTCGACAGGATCGCAGCCGCAATCATAAAGCCGAGCAGCAGCCCGAATTCGCCGCCGCGCCCGCCGATCCGGTCGAGAATCCAAGCGGCGAGGCGCTTGTGCAGACCGGTCCGCTCGATGGCGAGCGCGATAAACGCACCGCCCAGCAGCAGGAAGATGATGGGCGAGTAATAGTCGGAGGCAACTTCGCGCGCAGTCCCGCCGCCAAAGAACGGCGCGATGATGAAGGGCAGCAGGCCTGTTACCGGAAGCGGCACTGCCTGCGTCATCCACCAGCTCGCCATCCATGCGACAAGACCCGCGGCATTCCAGGCCGGATCGCCCATGCCCTCTGGTGCAGGCAACAGCAGGGTGAGCGCGAACAGCGCCGGGCCAAGCCAGAAGGCTATGCGTTCTGCAGTCATGCGATGCTGTCCCTCCCGCGCAATCTGCGATACCTTCTAGGCAATCGGGCACCAGCGGCAAGGAGGATGCGATGGCGGAAGGAAAGGTTCTGGGGATTGGCGGATTGTTCATCCGCTCGGCAGACCCCGCAAGACTGGCGGCTTGGTATCGCGATCACCTCGGCATTACCGCGACCGAAAGCGGACAGCCCACGCCTTCAGGCGAGTGGGTGTGGATGCAGGACGCGGGGCCTACTGTATTTGCCGGCTTCAAGGCCGATAGCGATTACTGGCAGGGCGACCGGCAAGTAATGCTCAACCTTCGGGTCGAGGGATTGGAAGCGATCCTCACCAGTCTCGCCGCCGCTGGCATCGAGCATTCCCACCGCGAAAGCATGGACGGCGTCGGCGATTTCGCCCGGATCGTGGATTGCGACGGGAATCCGATCGAGCTCTGGGAGCCTGCATAGCTATTCCCCCTAGCGTCGCGCCGCTTCGCTTGGCACAACGCACTCCATGGCTACCAAAACCGTTGCAATGCTTACCGCAGGCGGCCTTGCGCCGTGTCTTTCCTCTGCCGTTGGCGGGCTGATCGAACGCTATACCGAGGTTGCACCGAACATCCGGCTGATCGCGTACCGCAATGGCTATGCCGGATTGCTGACGGGCGATTATGTCGAGGTGCCGGACAAGGTGCGCAAGACGGCCGGGCGGCTCCATGCCTTTGGCGGCAGCCCCATCGGTAACAGCCGCGTGAAGCTCACCAATGTCGAAGACTGCGTAAAGCGCGGACTGGTGAAGGAAGGCGAGAATCCGCTCGCGGTCGCCGCTCGCCAGCTGACGAAGGACGGTGTCGATGTGCTCCACACTATCGGCGGCGACGATACCAATACCGCTGCGGCAGACCTTGCAGCCTATCTCAAAGCCAATGATTACGACCTCACCGTGGTCGGACTGCCCAAGACCATCGACAATGATGTGATCCCCATCAAGCAGTCGCCCGGCGCCTATACGGCGGCGGAGCAGGGCGCGGTCTATGCGCGCAATATCATCGCCGAACACTCGGCCAATCCGCGCATGCTCATCGTGCACGAAGTCATGGGGCGGCATTGCGGCTGGCTGACGGCTGCCACAGCCTTTGCCCACCACAGCTGGGTGAAAAGCGCGCCCTTTGCCGAATGGCCGGAGAACGCGGCCGCCCGCTGGGATGTGCACGGTGTTTACATTCCCGAGCGCGCATTCGACATCGCGGCAGAGGCAGAGCGGCTCAAGCGCGTGATGGATGCACAGGACGGGGTGAATTTGTTCATTTCCGAAGGCGCAGGCGTCGAGGAAATCGTCGCTGCGATGGAAGCCGCCGGAGAAGAGGTGCCGCGCGACGCATTCGGCCATGTGAAGCTGGACAAGGTCAATCCAGGCCAGTGGTTCGCCACGAAACTGGCAGAGGCAGTCGGCGCGGAAAAGGTGCTGGTCCAGAAGAGCGGTTATTTCTCCCGTTCGGCACCTGCCAATGAAGCGGATCTCGCCCTGATCAAGGCCTGCACCAATCGCGCGGTCGATGCGGCGCTGAGCGGCGAGCCGGGCGTAATCGGGCAGGATGAGGAGCGCGGCGATGAGCTTCGCTCAATAGAGTTCTCACGCATCAAGGGCGGCAAACATTTCGATCCGGGGCAGGAGTGGTTTGTCGAATTGCTGCGCGATCTGGGGCAGAGGTGACGCTGCGAAGCTGACTGTTTCACAACAGCATCGTTCAGTCTGCGATCAGTCGCTTTCGTCTACAACAAAGGCATGAACCGCAGACATTTTCTTGCCTCAACCGGCTCCGCTGCCATCGCACTTGGCGTCGCCCCTTCGCTGGCCCTCGCACAGGGCGGGCGCGGCTATGCCTATGATTGGGAAATCGGCCCGGTCATTCGCGGACGCAATTATTCGGTTGGAATGCCGCCGCATCCCGCGGTGACGGGCGATGGCTGGTATTTCGATTTTCCCGGCCCCCGCCGCCGCGATGGCCATGTTCATTATATTACCCGCCAAAGCGGTCCGCTGGACCGGGCGCGGGGTATCCGCATCCGCTTTCGCATCGATGCGCGGGGCGGAGCACGCTTCGTGCCGCAGGAGCATCCGAACCTGCCCGCAATGCTGTCGCTCTACCTGCAGGAAAACGAAGATGACTGGAGTGGCCGGGGTCGCGGGGAATTCTCACGCTGGTATTCGCCCACCGATGCACTGATCGAGCTGACACCAGGCGTTCACGAAGCGACGGTGATGTTCGACGAGAACTGGATTTCGGTGATGGGATCGAACCGCAATCGCAATCCGCGCGAATTCTCCGACATGTTGGCGCGTGTCGGCACGGTGGGCATGACTTTCGGGTCGGTTCGGGCACGTGGTCACGGTGTCTATGCGACGGCCCCTGCGCGTTTCGAGCTGCTCGACTTCGACATAATCTGATGCTGGCGGCGTGGCGCGGCTGGCTATTGCCGCCTCGCGCATGAGTGCTTACCCTTCTTCCGGGACCTGAACCGGGAGAGATTTCATCATGCCGCATTCGTTCAAGCTGTTGCTTTCCGCCAGCTTACTTGCCGTTTCCGCGCCAATTGCCACCACGCCCGCCATAGCGCAGGAAATGTCCGCAGAGGCACCGGCGCGCACCTATTCGGCGGAGGAATTCTACACCTCGACCAGCTACGGCTCCGTCGGTGGCAGCGCGCATGCCTTTTCGCCTGATGGCGACCACGTGCTGATCACCAGCGATGCGAGCGGCGTGCTCAATGCCTATTGGCTGCCCGTGGA
Source organism: Aurantiacibacter sp. MUD61 (assembly GCF_027912455.1). NCBI lineage: Bacteria > Pseudomonadati > Pseudomonadota > Alphaproteobacteria > Sphingomonadales > Erythrobacteraceae > Aurantiacibacter > Aurantiacibacter sp. MUD61. The sequence goes on along the minus strand of NZ_CP115446.1, from coordinate 356,388 downwards.
TGGCGGTGAGCCGGTGCAGCTGACCAATTCGACCACCGATGCTTACCGCGCCACCAGCGCTTTCCCGAACGATGGCCGGATACTCTTTTCCGCCGATGCGGGAGGGAATGAGCGCAACCATGTCTTCGTGCGCGAAGAGGATGGCTCGATCGAGGATTTGACCCCGGGTGAAGAAACCCGCGCCACCTTTGCCGGATGGAACGAGGAAGGCACCCATTTCTACATTGAGACCAATGAGCGCGACGCGTCGGTCTCGGATGTCTACCGCTATTCGGCCAGCGATTATTCTCGCGAGCTCGTTTTCGAGAATCCGGGCGGCTATTTCCTTGGCTCGCGATCACCCGACGGCCGCTATCAATTGCTCACCAGTGTGCGCACCAATTCGGACAGCGATATCTATCTCGTCGATCTGGAGGGCGACCGGTCACCGGTCCACATCACGCCGCATGAAGGCGATGTATCGCATGGCGATCAGGGCTTCAGCGCCGATGGCAGCAAGGTGATTTATTCCACCAATGAATTCGGGGAATTCGCGCAAAGCTGGACGTACGACATCGGCACTGGCGAGCGTGCCTTGCTTGCCGAGGACGATTGGGACGTATCCTATGTCGGCTATTCGGACAGCGGGCGCTATCGCATCACCTCTTTCAATCGCGATGGCACCAGCGACGCGGTGCTTTACGACACGGTGGAAGGCCGCGAGGTTTCGCTCGATGGAGTGCCCGAGGGCAATATGGGCGGTTTCCGCTTCTCACCGGACGAAGGCATGGCGCTGTTCTCGGCCAATACCGACACGTCGCCCACCGATCTCTACATCTCGAACCTCGAAACCGGAGAGACCCGCCGTCTGACGAGCGCGCTCAATCCGGCAATTGACGAGAGCGATCTGGTGAACAGCAGTGTGCTTCGCTTTGCCAGCTATGACGGGATTGAGATCCCAGGGATTCTCTATCGCCCGCAAGGCGCGAGTGCAGACAATCCGGCACCTGCCGTGGTCTGGGTCCATGGCGGACCGGGCGGGCAGAGCCGTCGTGGCTACAATCCGGCGATCCAGCACTTAGTGAACCATGGCTATGCTGTTTACGCGATCAACAATCGCGGCTCCTCGGGCTATGGCAAGACTTTCTTCCATATGGATGACCAGCGCCACGGCGATGCCGATTTGCGCGATGTCACCGCCTCTGCCGATTACCTGCAGGGCCTCGACTGGATTGCCGATGATCGCATCGCCATCGCAGGCGGTTCCTACGGCGGATATATGACCGCCGCCGCGCTCGCTTTCCATCCGGAGGTGTTCGATGCGGGCATCAACATCTTCGGCGTGACGAACTGGGTGCGCACGCTCGAATCGATCCCCGCCTGGTGGGGCCCGCAGCGCGATGCGCTCTATGACGAGCTGGGCGATCCGGCGACCGATGGCGAGCGGCTACGCGCCATTTCTCCGCTATTCCACGCGGATAACATCACCAGCCCCATGCTGGTAGTGCAGGGCGCCAACGATCCGCGCGTATTGCAGGTTGAGAGTGACGAGCTGGTCGAGGCGATCCGCGCCAATGGCGTGCCGGTGGAATATGTCCTCTTCCCCGATGAAGGCCACGGTTTTGCCCGCCGCGAGAACCGTGTCACCGCGTCAGAGGCCTATCTGACTTTCCTCAACGAGCACGTCGGCACCGAGTGATCGGGCGACAAAGAAAAAGGGCGGTCCCGCTGGGGCCGCCCTTTTCATATCCGGTTGCCGGATAGTGCTTACTTCGGAGCCAGCACCATGAGCATCTGGCGGCCTTCAAGGCGCGGGAAAGCTTCGACCTTCGCAATTTCCGCCACATCGTCCTGGACGCGCTTCAGCAGGTCCATGCCCAGATGCTGGTGCGCCATTTCACGTCCGCGAAAGCGCAGGGTGACTTTCACCTTGTCGCCATTGTCGATGAACTTGTTCACATTGCGCATCTTCACATCGTAATCGTGCGTGTCGATGTTCGGGCGCATCTTCACTTCCTTGATGTCCTGCGTTTTCTGCGTCTTGCGCGCGGCGTTCGCCTTCTTCTGCGCTTCGTAGCGATACTTGCCGACATCGAGGAATTTGCACACCGGCGGGTTCGCATTGGGCGAAACCTCGACGAGATTCAGGCCCTTGTCCGCAGCCTGCTCGATCGCCTCATTGGTGTACATCACGCCGAGATTCTCGCCCTCGTCATCGATGACGCGGACCTTCTCGGACTGAATGAAATTGTCGTATTTCGGGCCGGATTTGACCGGCGGTGCCATATTGCGGCGGGGTGGACGTGGTATGTTGCTGCTCCTGAAATGGTTGTTGTTTGCAAGGTCTATGTAGTGAGGAACGCGAGCGAACGCTAGAGGGTGTCGGTTCAAGCGAAAAAACCATTTCAGGATATTGTCTTTGCGCACCGACATCCGTCGGCGCGTCCTCGGTGCTATTCGCTCCGGCGGGACTGCGTTCCGCCTGCGCGGAACCTGCGGGCTTCGCGTTCGCTCGCTGTCGCTGACCTATGGCCAGCGAAACTAGCGCTCCATTCGATCGGCGTCGCGGAGCACGGGCGACCAGCCCGCAAGGCCGAACGGCCGCCCGCAGCGGGCGCGTAGCGTAGCGGAGCGCGTCTAGCGAGGACGAAGCCGCGGATGCGGCTTCGCTAAACAAAAGATATCAAGCCGCCTCTCTCCAAAGCGGGAAGCGCGCCAGTCTCTCGCCCGCCGGAACAATCGCATCCACGGCACTCGCCGGTTGCAGCGCTTTCAGGATTGCCGGATCGCCGGCGTTCATGCCGCCAGTGAGCGCGCCGAATGCCGGTAGTATCATCCTTCCGCAGGTCGCGTCCTCATTATGACCCACCACCGCGCAGGGGCGCCGAATGTGGCGTTGGCGGATTTTTACCTGTACGCGCGGATGGAAATGGCCGGAAAGCTCTGGCCGCGTTTCCCCGCGCTTGGCGATGTGGCGCAGGACCGTGCCGCCCACCACCAGCTCCTCGACCACGGTGCCGCCCGATTTTGCCTCCATCGCCGGATCGTGGTTGCCGGTGATCCACACCCAGTCGACCGCGCGGGTGAGGGCGCTCAGCATTCCTGCGGCGTGCTCCTCCAGCCTCTGCGAGCCGTCCGAATCGTGGAAATTGTCGCCCAGCGTATAAAGCCGCCGTGCGCCGGTAATGCGGATCGCATCGGCCACCCGCTCCAGCGTTTCGCGGCTGTCATAAGGCGGCAGCATCTGCCCGTGCCGTGCGTAAAAGCTCGCCTTTTCGAGGTGCAGATCCGCCACCAGCAGCGCATTCTCGCGCGGCCAGAACAACGCGCGCGCTCCGCCATCCTGCGGCACGAGCACGAATTCATCTCCGCAAAAGGGGAAGGCGAACGAAACGGGAACCATGAGAGGCTATTGGCGCGCGCAACGAAAATCCGCAAGCCCCTTTCCACCGTTCGTCCTGAGCTTGTCGAAGGGCGAAATTGCAACCGCCGCGAATTCATGCTTCGACAGGCTCAGCACGAACGGAGATATGATGACCGAGTGGAATAAACACACTGCCGAGGCCCGCGAATGGTTCGAATCCCTGCGTGACCGGATCTGCGCCGAATTCGAGGCGATCGAGCGCGAGGCGGGCTCGGACGCGAGCTTCGAATACAAGCAGTGGGACCGCGAGACCGAGGATGGCACCGATGGCGGCGGCGGAACGCAGGGTCTGATGAAGGGCAAGGTGTTCGAGAAAGTCGGGGTCAATGTCTCGACCGTGTCAGGCGCTTTCTCCGAAAAATTCGCCGATCAGGTAAATGGCGCGAGTGCGGAGCATCCCGAATTTACCGCTACCGGCATTTCACTCGTCGCGCACATGCGCAATCCGCATGTGCCCAATGTGCATATGAATACGCGCTTCCTGACAACACAGGCTGCATGGTTCGGCGGAGGCGCGGATCTCAATCCGGCGCTGCCTTACGAAGAGGATACCGAACGCTTCCACGCCCGCCTGCGGGCAGCGTGTTCAGCGCATAATCCGACCTATTACGATCGCTTCAGGAAATGGGCGGACGACTATTTCTACATCCCCCACCGCGGCGTGCACCGCGGCGTTGGCGGCATATTCTACGACCACCTCGAGTGCGATGATGACCCAAGCTTCGACCGCAACTTCGCCTTCACCAAGGATGTCGGCGAAGCTTTCCTCGACATCTATCCAAAGCTGGTGCGCGGACGGATGGAGCAGGAATGGACCGATGCAGAGAAGCTGCAACAACTCGAATGGCGCGGCCGCTACGCCGAGTTTAATCTCGTCTACGACCGGGGCACGCTGTTCGGCCTGAAAACCGGCGGCAATATCGACGCGATCCTGATGAGCCTGCCGCCCGAGGCGGTTTGGAGTTGATACCCGAACCTCGCTAGACCGATGCAGAAGTCGCGACGTCATCATTACATTCCTCAATTCTGGATCAAAAGATGGGCTGATGAAAATGGTTTCGTAAAAAGGTATCGCAAATTCGGACTCAAATTGGATATTCGCAGTGAGCCACCAAAGTCCGTTGGCTACTTTTATAATCTCTATGACCTACCTGAAGGACTCCGGCAGGATGTGAGTTTGGAAGAGCTTTTCTTCAAACCACTTGATGATAAAGCGTCAAAAGTGTTTGCGCGGTTGAATGAAGAGACAAATCCAACCCTAGATGGAGAAGAGACAGCGACGCTTGCGATCTTCATATTGTCTCTATTGCATCGATCGCCAGACAGCTTGGCTGCGTCTCGCGAGGCAGCTGTAAAGCAGTATATTGGGCTCCGCGATGAAGTTCGCGAAAAGTATGGTGAACTTCGAACCGCTGCCGATCCGCCGACCTTCGAAGAATATGAAAGCTTAGAGCCAGCTAACGCACCCGAACGCGCTTTTTATCGAAGCTTTGCAAATTACATGGTCAACGACAATCTAATCGATTTTCTCGCCAACATGCATTGGAGACTTTTTCGACGAGTAGACGGCATGCATCCCTTGCTGTTGTCGGATGATCCGATTGCGAGGACAAATGGCTTCAAGAAAAAGGACGGGCATCTCGCCTTCCCTCTATCTCCCAATACGCTCATTGTAGGTTTCTTTGAAAAGGGATTCGCAGATCAGGCGGTCTCCATTGGTCCAGAGCCTCTATTTGAAGCGATAAATCGTCAAACCGTCGGCGCTGCTAGACATTTTGTTGTCGCCGACACCGAACGACATACACGGTTCATCTCAAACAGATTTGGGAGACAATTGCGTCCGCCTTTTGGCGAGCAAATTTTGAATAGGCAAAACTGATCAGTCGTTCTCACTCAGCCCCGTAAACCCGCACCCAATCCACTTCCATCGCGATTTCGCCTGCTGCGATGCGGTCTGCGGTTTCTTGCGGCATGCCGACGTATGGCTCTTCGATACCGTTGATCTTGCGCGGGTAGATGCCGCCTGCCGCGAAGTTCAAAATCACGCCTTGCGGGTTGTCGAACACCCATTCGCCGAAGAATTCGGTGTTGGTCTTGGGGATGCGGAAGGTGAGCACGTCGTCGACATAGAATTCGATCACATCTTCCTTCCACTCGACGGCGTAGACGTGCCAGTCGGTTACGTCCGATCCGTCGGTGAAATATTGCCGGTCGGCAATTCCCATATCGCCGGAATAGCCGGGGCCATGCACGGCGACACCGGTCCAGTCGGCTTCGCCCACATATTCCATGATGTCGATTTCGCCTTCGGAGGGCCACGGCGCATCGGCGAGCAGCCAGAAGGCGGGCCATACACCGCGCGCATCGGGCATGCGGATGCGCGCTTCGGCGCGGCCATAGGTGAAAGTGAAGTGCTCCAGGCTTTCGATCCGGCCCGAAAGGAAATCGGCATTGCGCTCTGCATTGGTGTCCTGACCCGGCTGGTACACCGGGCGGAGCACCAGGACGCCGCCATCGGCGCCATCTACACCGTCAGCGAACTGGATCGTCTCTGGCGAGTCCACATAGGCCTGCTCTTCATCATTGACCCAGAAGTCCATGCCGATGGGCGTCCACTTGGTCCGGTCGAGCGCGCCGGAATTGAACTCGTCCGCGAAGATTAGCTCACGATCCGCGCGAGGGCCATCGGATGATGAAGCGACATCCTGCGCCGGGGCATCGGCCGCACAAGCGGTGAGGGCGAGAGCTGCGAGAGGCGCAGTAAGCGCGGCGAGCGGGAATGTGAACGTTCTCATTCCATCGGTGTAACGCGACGAAACGCGCTTGTCACGCCCCCACTTGCGGCGGCTCTATTCATCCTGCGGGAGTGAAACGCGCTCCATAAAGTGCTGGATACCGCCCATCGCCATTCGCGCCGGGCGTGTCGGGCTGGAGCGATAGAGCGCGGTAAGGTAGGCCATGTCGAAAGGCGTCATGCGCCGCGGTGCGTCCGCTGCGCGTTCTGGATCGAACATGGTCAGTACGGTGGAAATCCCACTGTCGCGGCGGGGCGTTTCGGTGCGCGCGAGAAGGCGCATGGTCGCGTAATCCGCCAGTGCTCCGACATCGAGCTCTTCCAGCGCAGAACGCTCTACCAGCACGACGGACAATTCGATATCGGTGCGGATCGCAAGGTCCAGCCGGGACATGCCGAAGACCTCGTTGACGGGCGGGGAACCGCCGCCGGTGATGTAGGCCGAGGTGGCTTCAAAGCCGCTGGGCAAGACGTTGCCGGTGTCCGGATTGCGTTCGGTGATCATGTTCCATGCGCGCACATCGCCCGCCTGCTCGCGGAGCATGCGTTCCTGATAGCGACTGAGGTGACGGGTCAGGAAGGAATCGTCTTCCAGCAGGCTCGCCAGCGTCGCGTCGGCATCGTCCACGACGATGACCCACGCATTCGCGCCGCATCCCGGTTCCTCACTCACTTCAACACCGGCAAGGGTTGCATTGGTCATGATACGGTCGACAATCGCCTGCGCATTGAGCTCGCTCATCCCGTAAACGCCAGGGCAGACCGGGCGGTGATAGCGCGCGAGCGGCTGGAACATGGAGCGAGCGCCAAAGGTGATGTCACGGGCAGTGCTGCGGATATCGGCAGTTTCGATCCGCTCGCCTTCTACCACGATGGTGTCTTGCGCCGACGCGGTGCCAGTCATGACCAGCGAGGCCACGCAGGCCAAAGCCGCGCTATGGCGCAGCAGGGATTTCAAATGAGTCATTCAGGACACTCCCATGCTTGTCTAAGGCGATCGCTTGAATTTACAGGTCGCTACTTTCTTGCATCAGCACTTGAATCCCGCCGATCGCAAGGCGTGCTGGCCTCGTGGGGCTGGAGCGATACATCGCAGCGAGATAGGCCCTGTCGAACGCAGTCAGCTGGCGCGGCGCCGCATCGCGCTGTTCCGGATCGAATAGGGTGAGGATGGTTGGGACCGGGCTTTCCCGCGAAGGGGCATCGGTGGCCAGCAGCAGGCGCATTGTCGCGTAATCGGCGAGGGCGACCACATCCAGATCGGCCATGGCGGAACGCTCTACCAGAATTACGGACAGCTCGATGTCGGTCCTGATGCCTAAATCAAGCCGCGACATCGTGCTGACCTCGTTTGCAGGGAAATCATACTCCAAGCGTCCCGAGGCGCCGGGGCGAGGGTTGATCCGGGCTTCCTGCCAATAACTTGCCAACTCAAATCCGTCCGGTTGCACCCGGCCATCGTCCGGATTGCGGGTCGTGATCTGGTTCCATGCACGCAATGAACCCTGCTGCGCTCGCACCATGCGGGTCTGATATGGCAAAAGGTGCCGCGTGAGGAAGGAGCCCTCGTCATCCAGCGCTTCGAAAGTCGCGTCTGCATCGTCGACCACGATCACCCAGACATTCGCACCGCAATCCTGCTCTTGCGCGACCTCGACGCCAGCCTGAAGCGCATTAAAAGTTATGCGATCGAGCACGGCCTGTGCATTGGCTTCGGACATTCCCCAAACGCCGGGGCAGACGGGGCGCCGAAAACGGGCCAGTGGTTGGAACATCGCGTGCGATCCGGCGGTGATGTCACGCGCCATGCTGCGGATGTCAGCGGTCTCGATCCGCTGGCCTTCCACTATAAGGGTGTCCTGCGCCAAGCCGGGGCTGGCGGCAAAAAGCGAGGCAGTGCAAGCGAGAATCGCTCCGCGGCGAAACACATTCTGGAAAGGCGACATCAGGCAATCTCCCCGATTTTACGCGCAAAACAAGGCGCGCGGTAAGGAGAATACCTGATTTTAGACGATTTTCCTAGTCCTCAGCATCGCCGATCTGTTCCATCAGGTCTTCGATGCCGCCCATGGCGAGGCGAGCCGGGCGGGTAGGGCTGGAGCGATAGAGCGCGGCGAGATAGGCCTTGTCGAATGCGGTCATCTGGCGCGGCGCATAGTCGCCCTCTTCGGGATCGAAGAGCGTCAGCACGGTCGAAACGGGGCTGTCCCCCGAGGGAGTCTCGGTTGAGGCGAACAGTCGCATGGTCGCATAGTCAGCCAGCGCGCCCACATCCAGATCGGCCATGGCGGAGCGCTCCACGAGCAGCACCGAAAGCTCTATGTCCGACCTTACTGCCAGCTCGAGACGTGACATGTTGTTGATCTGATTGACGGGCGGCGGGTTGCCGGTCTGCTGCGCTTCATAAGCGGCCTGGGCCCTTTCGAACCCGTCTGGCAGCGCAAGACCGGTTTCCGGATTGCGGCTCGTAATGAGGTTCCATCCCCGCGCATCTCCCTCTTGCGAGCGAACTGACCGTAGCTGGAATGGCGTCAGGTGGCGGGTCATGAAGGAATCCTCCTCCACCAGATTGTCGAATGTGGCGGCGACATCATCGACGACCACAACCCAGACGTTTGCGCCGCAGCCCGGCTCTTCATTCACATCGATCCCGGCAGCGATGGCATTGGCAGCAATCCGGTCAACCACCGCCTGCGCATTTACTTCGCTCAGGCCATAGACGCCCGGGCAGACCGGACGCTGAAACCGGGCGAGGGGCTGGAACATGGCGTTTGCGCCGGACGTAATATCACGCGCCGTGCTGCGGATATCGGCCGTTTCAATACGCGCGCCCTCCACGACGATCGTATCCTGCGCATAAGCCACGGTGGCGGTGAACAGGGACGCCGCACAGGCAGTGGCGGCAGCGCGGCGGAGAGTACGGCGTATCGTCATGTTTCTGGTTCCTGCAAGCGAGACCTCATGCACCAGGTCATGGGCCTATCTTCGAGTTAAGAATGATCAGTTGGTTGGGCTTTCATCCCAACGCGTTGACATCACAATTGTTTCAGCCGTGTGATGACATGAGGCTGAACGCCAGTCTTTGCCATATCGACGAAGGACTGTCCGCGATGGACGGATGACATTCGTTCATCCCCGGCCTATGTCACCGCGCATAAGAAAGGGGCAAAGCCCCTGACGATTCCTCTGGAGAGACCATGCGTTTTACCACCATCGCCCTTGCTTCGACCGCCGCGCTGCTGGCGGCATGTACTGCTGATGAGCTGCCGGATCAGGAGCGCGTTGTCGCGCCGATCCTGACAAGTGAGCAGGCTTTCGACGAATTCACCTACGCCCGTCCGCTCGAAGCGCGGGTAACGCATGTGGCGCTCGATCTCGATCTCGATTTCGAAGGCCAGCGTGTCGAGGGCACCGCTACGCTCGATGTGCAGGCGGCGGAGGACGCGACCGAGATCGTGCTCGACAGCAATGGTCTGATGATCGGCGGTGTGACCGACGGGCTTGGCAATGAGCTGGAATTCACCGTGGGTGAAGCCGATCCGGACAATGCCGAAAAGGGTGAGCCGATCACCGTGCAACTGGGCCAAATGACCGGGCCGGAATTGCAACAGATCGTGATTTCCTACGCCAGCGGGCCCGAGGCAGAGGCGCTGCAATGGCTCAGCCCTGAACAGACCGCCGGCGGCGAGCATCCCTTCGTTTTCAGCCAGGGTCAGGCGATCCTCAATCGCACATGGATCCCGACGCAGGACAGCCCCGGCATCCGCCAGACATGGGAAGCGCGCATCACCGCTCCCGAACCGCTCACGGTTGTCATGTCCGGCATCAGCCGTGGCGATCCGGAGCCGGTGGAAGACGCCGACAGCGATCGCCGCGCGTTCGAATTCGTCATGGACAATTCGGTGCCGCCATATCTCATCGCGATTGCTGCAGGTAATCTGGAATTCGCCGAGCTTGGCCCACGTTCCGGCGTCTATGCAGAACCGGAAATGATCGAAGCCGCGGCAGAGGAACTGGGCGATACGGAAGAACTGATCGACGCAGGGATCGAGCTGTTCGGCGAGTATCGCTGGGGCCGCTATGACATGATCATCCTTCCGCCGGCTTTCCCTTATGGCGGCATGGAAAACCCGGTGATGACATTTCTCACCCCCACTTTCATCGCGGGCGACCGGTCCAACAACGGCCTCATTGCGCACGAACTGGCGCATAGCTGGTCAGGCAACCTAACCACCTACGCGAGCTGGCGCGATGGCTGGCTGAACGAAGGCGTCACCAGCTACATCGAGAACCGCATCAGCGAGGAAGTTTATGGCGAGCAGCGTGCCGAACAGGAATACGCGCTGAGCTACGCCTCGCTTGAGGAAGCCGTTGAGGGTGCAGGGGCCGATGCGCCGACCACCGCGATGCGCACGCCCGATGGCACCAGCCCCTTCGACACGGTTGGCCCGGCGATCTACGACAAGGGAACGGTTTTCCTTCGCACGGTTGAAAACATCGTCGGTCGCGATGAGTTCGATGCCTGGCTGACCGCCTGGTTCGACAATCACGCTTTCCAGCCGGTGACATCAGAAATGTTCCTGGCCGACATGCGCGAAAACCTGATCGGAGATAATGCCGAGCTGGAAGAGCAACTCATGCTCGACGAGTGGGTCTATGGCACGGGTATTCCCGAAAACGCTCTCGCGCCCGATGCAGCAGCCTTTGCGGATGCCGATGCTGCGGCTGAGGCCTATGCAGCCGATGGCACGCTGCCCGAAGCCTCGGCATGGGAAGGTTGGACCGCCGCATCGCAGCGTCGCTTCCTCGAAACCCTGCCCGAGACGATGAGCGATGAGCAACTCGCCACGCTCAACGAAACCTTGGGCTTGTCCGAAAGCGGCAATAACGAAGTGCTGTTCCTCTGGCTCGAAGCAGCCCTTCGCAACGAATATGATCCTGCCGTGGATCAGGCGCGCAGCTTCCTTGCCACAGTGGGCCGCAACAAATTCGTTGCTCCGCTATTCCGCGCAATGTGGGAGACGGGCGATTGGGGACAGCCCATCGCCACCGATCTCTACGCGAGGACGCGGGGTGGCTATCACAGCTATACGCGCGGCAATGTTGACGAGATCGTCGGCTACGAAGCAGGCGAGGGCTGATTCTGTGCGGCAAGGGCTGGCTCTTGCTGCGGCGTTTTGCCTCGCTGCACTTGCCAGCCCCGCTGCAGCGCAGGTCAACGCCACCAGCCCTGCAGCCGATGGAGAAACGGGCGCAGTGCTCGTCTACAGCCGCACCGAGGGCTGGCGGCACGATTCTATTGATGAGGCCTGGTCCGCCATCGCGGCAATCGCGCATGGGCGCGGGTGGTCGGTGACCTTTACCGAAGACTCATCCTGGTTCGATGCGGAACGTCTCGCGCAATTCGATGCGGTCGTATGGGCCTCCGCCAGCGGCGACACGCTTTCCGATCCGCAGAAGGCCTCCTTCCGCAGCTTTGTCGAGAATGGTGGCGGTTTCGTGGGCCTGCATTCGGCGGGCGATGCCAGCCATACGTGGGACTGGTACGCACAGGAGCTTATCGGCGCGCGCTTTATCGGCCACCCGCTCAATCCCGGTGTGCGCTCAGGCACGGTGCTGATCGAAGATGGCAGCCATCTCGCCACACGAGATTTGCCGGAGCGCTGGTATCGCTTGGACGAATGGTATTCTTTCGACACCAGCGTGCGCGGCAGGTTCCATGTCCTGGCCACGCTGGACGAGAGAAGTTACGTTCGCGGCGCATGGGTCGATGGCAATCCCATCCCCGCCGCAGATGATCACCCGATCGTGTGGAACCGCTGTGTCGGTGAAGGCCGCAGCTTCTACAGCGCGATGGGGCACACTGCGGAAAGCTATTCCGAAGAGGGAATGCGCAACCTGATCGCAGGCGGCATCAGCTGGGCCATGGGCGAGGGTGATTGCCCGGAGATAGAGTAATGCTGGCATCGTGGGAAATCTGCGCTTAAGCGGCTTTTCATGCGCGCATTTCGCGATCCGGTCCGGCTGATCCCTGTGCTGTTCGCGGCGACAATCCTTATTGGAACGCTGCTGCTCTGGTCCCCGCTTGCGAGCGCGTCGGGTGAGACGACACCACTCGTCACCGCATTCTTTACCTCAACGTCGGCTGTCGCGGTTACCGGGCTCATTATCGAAGATACGCCCGTCTATTGGTCCACCTTCGGTCAGATCACCATCATGGTGCTGTTCCAGATCGGTGGCTTCGGCATTATGACGGCGGCCACGCTGCTTGGCCTTGTGGCAGGACGGCGTTTCGGCCTCCGAGACCGCATGGCGACGCAGGTCGAGCGCAGTCGACTTGATATTGGCGATGCGGGGTCAGTACTGAAGCTGGTGCTCAAGATCACGATTGTGGTTGAGGTGCTGCTCGCCACGATCCTCTCTATCCGCTTCGCCACGCTTTACGATTATTCGTGGGACGAGGCGATTTGGCATGGGATTTTCCACGCGATCAGCGCTTTCAACAATGCCGGTTTTTCAACCTTCTCTGACAGTCTGATGGGGTTTCAGACCGACCCGGTCATCCAGATCCCGATCATGCTGGCGGTTATCCTCACTGCACTCGGATTTCCAGTGATGCAGGAATTGCGCGCCCGCCCGCGACAATGGCGCAAGTGGACGCTGCATACCAAGATCACCGTCACCGCGACCATCGCGCTGCTGCTGATCGGCTTTTTCGCGACGCTAGGCATGGAATGGGACAATCCCGATACGCTGCGGCCAATGGGCACAGGCGCGAAAGTCCTCAATTCATGGTTCCATTCGGTCACCCCCCGCACTGCCGGTTTCAACACGCTCGACATGGGCGCAATGCGCGATGAGACCATCATTCTGAACTACATGCTGATGTTTATCGGTGGCGGCAGTGCTGGCACGGCAGGCGGGATCAAGATCACGACCTTTGTGGTGCTGCTGATCATCGTCGCGTCGGAAATCCGCCGTCAGCGCGATGCGGTGGTTTTCGGGCGGCGTATCGATCGCGGGGTGGAGCGGCAGGCGCTCAGCATAACGGTGCTTGGCGCAGGCATGATCGTGATCGTCGCCATGTATCTGCTCTCCCTCACCGGTCTCCCACTGCGCGATGTCCTGTTCGAAGCCATTTCCGCATTTTCTACCGTCGGCCTTTCCACCGGCATTACTGCGGACCTGCCGCCAGCCGGACATATCGCTCTATGCCTGCTGATGTTTGTGGGCCGGGTGGGCACCATCACCGTTGCTACTGCACTTGCGCTTGGCGCTGCCAAGGCGCGACCTTACCGCTATCCAGAGGAGGCCCCCATTGTCGGCTAAACGTCATCCCGTTCTCGTTGTCGGTCTCGGCCGTTTTGGCGGCGCTGTTGCAGAGACCCTGGAGCGCATGGGGCACGAAGTGCTTGGTGCCGATACCGATGCGGCTCTCGTGCAGGCTTTCACTGGCAGGCTAACGCAGGTCGTCGAGGCTGATTGCACCTCGCTGGAATGTCTGGAGCGGCTCGGCGGGGGTGAGTTTACATCGGCCGTCGTCGCGATTGGCGATGATATTGAAGCGAGCGTGCTGAGTGTTCTGGCGCTCGCCGATCTGGGCGTGCCGTCGATCTGGGCGAAGGCCAACAATGAACGCCATGGCCGCATTCTCGAAAAGACCGGCGCACACCATGTGATCTTTCCCGAACAGCGTATGGGTGAACGCGTCGCATGGCTACTCAACGAAAACCTGCTCGATTTCATCAGCTTCGATGACCAGTTCGCCATTGCCAAGCTCGCCGCGCCCGAGCCGATTGTCGGCGTGCCCCTCGTGACCAGCGACTGCCGGAAAAAGCACGGCGTAACGGTAATCGGCGTCAAGCGTGAAGGCGAGGATTTCATCCATGCCGATCCCGACACGCTGATCCTGCCGGGGGACCTTCTGGTCGTCTCCGGCCGCACCGAATATATTGAGGCTTTCGCAGCAATCTGAGCGCGCGTTTACGTCAGGTACTCGCTTCGATATGCCTTTTGCATGCAAGAGAATTTCTTCGAGACAGGCGGCGGTGGTGATCCACTATGGGGTCAGCATATCATGTGGCTGCTCGGATATCCTGAGACCTGGGCTTACATCGGCATGTGGGTGCTTGTGATTGTTGGAGTGGTTAGCTTCGGACGGTTCCTGTCCAAACAGGGCCGAGCCGTGCTGGCTCTCGCCCTTTATCTGGCCTTCGCTGCGCTTGTAGCGATCTACATCTGGCTATTCATGCAAACCCGGCTGGCTCTGGTGGAGGGTGACCTTTCGTGGGCCCGCACTATGGGGCTTGCGAATTCCAGCCTCTTTCTGGCAGCAATTGCGTCGTTGGGCTGGCTTATCTTCGGCAGGCGGCAGCGGGATCAGACGCGATAAGCGAGCCCGTTGGGACACACTTGTTGCCTGAAGCGGCCGCAGAGTTTCTTTCCTGAATCTTAGCACTTGCCGAAAAGCGCGGGAAACCGCACATTTGTGAAACGATGCTGCGCCAATATGAACTTGTTGAGCGGGTCAAGGAATATGACCCTGACGCCGATGAGGCGCTGCTCAACCGCGCCTATGTTTATACGGTGCAGAAGCACGGCAGCCAGATGCGCGCATCTGGCGATCCCTATTTCAGCCATCCGGTCGAAGTTGCAGGCTTGATGACGGACCTGAAACTGGATCAGGAAACCATCATCACCGCGCTGCTCCACGATACGGTGGAGGACACGCTCGCCACGATCGAGGACGTCGAGGAAAAGTTCGGCCCTGAAGTCGCGCGGCTTGTCGATGGCGTCACCAAGCTGTCCAAGATCGAGCAGATGCCGGAGAACGAGCGCGCGGCGGAAAACCTGCGCAAATTCCTGCTCGCCATGTCCGAAGACCTGCGTGTGCTGCTCGTGAAGCTGGCGGACCGTCTGCACAATATGCGCACGCTGCATCACATCAAGAAGCCGGAAAAGCGCCAGCGCATCGCCCGCGAAACGATGGATATCTACGCCCCGCTGGCAGAGCGCGTGGGCATGTATGAATATATGCGCGAGATGCAGTTGCTTGCCTTTGAGCAACTGGAACCCGAAGCCTACGCCACGATCACCAAGCGGCTGGAGCAGTTACGCCAGTCCGACAATGGACAGGTCGATCGGATTGCGCTCGATATCAAACAGGCGCTTTCGGAAGCGGGGATCGAAGTCGAAGTCTGGGGCCGCGAGAAGCATCCCTATTCGATCTGGAAGAAGATGGCCGAACGCCACCTGCCGTTCGAGCAGGTGTCCGACATCATGGCCTTTCGCGTGCTGACCGACAATGTCGAGGATTGCTACCGCGCGCTCGGTATCTTGCACACGGCATTCCAGTTCGTGCCGGGGCGGTTCAAGGATTACATCTCCACCCCCAAGAACAACGGCTACAAATCGCTGCACACAACGCTGTTTTACGACAAGTCGATGCGTGTGGAGGTGCAGATCCGCACGCGCGAAATGAATGAGACCAATGAATTCGGCCTCGCCGCTCACTGGGCCTATAAACAGCATGACAAGGCCGATGGGGCGGTCGGCTGGCTACGCGACCTGATCGAGATCGTCGATGCGAGCCACGATGCCGAGGAATTGCTCGAACACACAAAGCTGGCGATCTATCAGGATCGCATATTCGCCTTTACGCCGAAGGGCGCGCTGTTTCAATTGCCCAAGGGAGCAACGCCGGTCGATTTCGCCTTCGCCGTCCATACCGATCTTGGCGCGCAAACGGTGGGCGCCAAAATCAACGGGCGGCACATGCCGCTGCGCACCCAGCTGCATAATGGCGATGTGGTCGAAATCATCAAAGGCGCCAATGCAGAGCCGCAGCTAAGCTGGCTGAGCTTTGTCGTCACTGGAAAGGCGCGTGCCTCCATCCGCCGTGCGGTCCGCCTGAAAGAGCGCGAGGAAGTGGCCGAGATCGGCCGCAAGCTTTTCGAGGAAATCGGCGATCGCTTGCCAACGAAGGTGGGCAAGAAAGCGATCCGGCAGGCTGCTCAGGCGCTGGAATTGGAGGACGAAGAGGACCTGATGTATGCGATCGGCTCTTCCAAAGTCACCGACCGTGAAGTGATGGAAGCCATCGTTCCGGGCAGCACGGCCGATATGCCGGAAGAACCCCAGCTGGAGCGCGCAATCTCGATCAAGGGGCTGACCGCAGGCGTCGCTTTCGACCTTGCCGAATGCTGCCACCCCGTGCCGGGCGATCGCATCGTCGGTCTCCGCCGTCCGAGGGTAGGCGTGGAAGTTCACACAATCGATTGTCTTGAGCTTGCCAATGGCGTGGATGCCGATTGGGTAGACCTGTCATGGGGCGAACGCTCACATGGTGCGGTCGGGCGGCTGAATGTAGTTCTGTATAACCGGCCCGGAACCTTGGCTGACATGGCGAGCGTTTTCGCGCGCAGCAATGCCAATGTCATGAACCTTGAGCTGACCCAGCGCGACGATCCGTTTCATACCTATGAGCTGGACATCGAAGTGCAGGATCTCGCACACCTCACCCGGATCATGAGCGCTCTGCGCGCAAGCGATGCCGTGGCACAGGCGGATCGGATCTAGGGACGGTTCACTCGCCCACCCGCCGCACCGGCACCTCTACATTGCAAATGTCGACACCGCCTGCTGGGCTGCGATAAAAGCTGTCATTCCGGTTGGCGCGGACATGCACATATTGTGCGAAGCTCTCGCTATCGGTCGAAAGATATTCAGAAGACGGAGCATCTGCCAGCTCACTACCAAGCCGTATGGAAATGATTGGCACGCGCAGATGCGCCTCCTCCTCAGTATAGAAACCGAGTTCGCCCGATCCCCGGGGCAGGCTGGAGAGATGCTGCATACCCTCGATCACGCGCCCGATGACGGCAAGGTTTCGATCCATATGGCGCTGGGGCTGTCCGATGACGGTGTAGAGTTCTGCGCCGGTGCCCGTATCGGGAGCATAACCGCGTCCGACGCCAACGTAGCCGTAGCAATGGATGGGCCAGAGAGAATGCTCGGCGCGCGCCAAAGGCCACCCTTTTTCAAAGCCGACATGTCCGCCGACAACCGCGACATCTGGTAAAATGAACTGTCCAATGGGGCAATCAGCGAAAACTCTGTGCCCCCGCTCACTGCTGAAATTACAACTATCTCTGGCGCCCACGGCGTAACTCGCTTCAGGCGCCGTCACCCCCTCGGGCAGCGGCTTCTCTTCGGTCACATCGCCCCATTGCGTGACGTAATTGTCTTGCACGCGGTTGACGCTTGTTCCGTCCCACCACTCTGCGCGGGCAAGGGTGCGGATGTTTGCGACCCAGGGCTGGCTGAAGGGAGCAGGGATGAGCTGGATGACGACGGTGCGCGGATTGCCCGCTCCGTCCGGCGCCAGTTGCATGACAAGCAGATCGTCAGGATCGATCGCCACCCATTCGTCAGCCGAAGAAGCTGCGACGATTGATGTGGGCGTCACATATTCAGGCTCGCCTTGCTGCGCGCTGGTCGGCGCGGTGCACAGTAGCGAGCAGAGGGTGAGAAAGAGCAGCTTTTTCATGATCGTGAGATGCCACACAAAACACTGCGTGCAAACGCTCTGCATGCCACGCTTGTCATAAGCAACAACCCTCGCTAGATGCGCGCTTCCTGTCAGGCAGGGTCTGTCGCGCTAAAGCATCAAAGCGCTAGCGCAGATGGAGTGCGGAGACGTGGCCGAGTGGTCGAAGGCGCACGCCTGGAAAGTGTGTATACGGTAACCCCGTATCGAGGGTTCGAATCCCTCCGTCTCCGCCACTCACCCCCAGCACTTGTCTCTGTTATCAGGGCTTCGCCGCAAGCCCGCTGAACGGGCGCGCTTGCGGCTGCTATACCGTAACAGGCGCATCATATGTCGCGTCTCCAGCGCCATTTCAGGCGCCAGTCTCTTGGCGTAC
The DNA here is from genome assembly GCF_027912455.1 of Aurantiacibacter sp. MUD61. Lineage (NCBI taxonomy): Bacteria > Pseudomonadati > Pseudomonadota > Alphaproteobacteria > Sphingomonadales > Erythrobacteraceae > Aurantiacibacter > Aurantiacibacter sp. MUD61. The sequence continues at coordinate 338,267 of NZ_CP115446.1, read as the reverse complement.
CCGCATCGGTCCGGTTTCCCTGTAAAACAGGTAAGAACAGGGAAAAACATCAATTTGAACACGAAAACAGGAAAAAATCACTATTAGAATGCCTCGTGCGTGCAGCTAATATTCTGTAATCACGCGATAATAACCCTCATTTTCGCGGTTTCCCTGTTATTCGACGGAACAGGGACCTTAATCGCCATAACAGGGGCCGATATCGACGTGATCAGGCCTGTTTTTCAGCAGAACAGGGAAGGTTTGTCTGGTCCCAGCCAAGCGCTTTTCGCTGACGGGACCACGCTAGCGGGACCTCGACCTTGCGGAAAGTCTCGAGATGGAACCCTGGCGGCTGGCGCCCGTGCAGGATGTCGCGCTGGATCTCGGGTGCAAGGAAGGCAAGTCTCAGGATCATGCGATCATATGGCGAGACCGGAGCGGAGCGCATTAGCGGCATTCCGTGCTCGGTCGCAAGCATGGTGTGGGCTTTGCGGAGTGCAGCGATGAGCGTGTTGTCCGGATGTGCAGTTCTGCTGAATAAGTTCGGTGAGGACTCGTCCAAATCGAAAATGCACTAAGCAATGCTCTCGTTCGGCTAGCCGCTCCGCAATAGTAGTCTTCCCGCTCGCTGGACTTCCCGTCAGGTAAATGATCATGAGTTGCAAACTGGCTCCAACAATGCCGACCGCTTCGGTGTTTCTTTAGCTCGGATAGAAGGCCCTAGCCAGACGGCGACTAAATGATTGAAACTTCGTGCAACCCTAGGTGGTAGACTTGAGTGGAGATGCCGTCTGCATTCTTCACTTCAGGGCCCACGAGCTGACAGTCTGCAATCGGCCCAGTTGCTGAACGAATGAAACTGAAAGCGGATTTAAGCTTTCGCCGCCGTCCGCGGCATTGGCATTTATGTGTCACCCATCGTGATCTCACGCGTCAATCCGAGTGCATTGCGAAACGCTTCGTCATGACTGATGCAGATTATCGCGCCATCATAGTGGGTGAGCGCGTTCTCTAGAAGTTCGATCGCCTCGATATCGAGGTGATTTGTTGGCTCGTCTAAGATCAGCATTTGTGGAGGTTCCGGCCGCGAGAACAGGCAGGCGAGTGCAAGTCGCACTTGTTCGCCACCAGAAATGCCGGTCACGGTCCTGTCTGCCCACTGTCCACGAAAGCCGTATGCGGCAAGCGATGCGTGGACCGACTGTTGATCAAGCGCTGGATTGTGTCGCTTCATCGTGTCGAGGAGAGTTTCGGATTTATCGAGCATCGCCAGATGCTGGTCGAGCACGGCCATACTCTTTTGATCGGAGGCTATCTTGCCGGATGCCGGCGTGTCGAGCCCGAGCAGCAGTCTGACCAGGCTGGTCTTGCCGGAGCCGTTCGGCCCGGTGATTGCGATGCGCTCTGGTCCGCGAACGACGAGATCCATAGAATCGAAAAGCACACGCCCATTCCGTTCGCAGACAAGGTCATGCGCATCCACCAAGGTATGGCGGGACGACAGGCCAGATCGGGGAAGTGCGATGCGTATCGGCACGATCCGCTCGACGTCCGCCCGGGCCGAGCGTAGCATTGCATCGGCCTGATCGACGATCTCCTGCCCAACTACGCCATATCGCGCGGCGGTCTTTTCCGCCCGCTGCTGTTGTTGGAAAAGATATGGTTTCGGATCGGCCCCCTTGGCCGCGACGGCGCGCCCGCGCTTGTCCCGTCTCGCCTGCTTTTCCATTTCGCGTTGCTTAGATCGCTTTGCCGCATCGAGGCCCTCGCGCGCCTTTTCAAGCGCTTCGATCGCGCGTGCGCGGTTTGCGTCCCGTTCGGCCTTGAATGAAGACCAGTTCCCGCCGACGATGGTAACGCCTGCGGGCGAAAGTTCGACAATTCTTTCGACCCGTTCAAGCAGCCAGCGGTCGTGGCTGGCGACAAGCAGCGGACCGTTCCAGCCCTCGATCAGATCGGCCACGCCTTCGCGTCCGTCGGAGTCGAGATTGTTCGTCGGCTCGTCGAGCAGCAAGATATCGGGCGCGGGCAAGAGTAGCGCCGCAAGCTTCAAGCGCATCCGCTCTCCACCGCTCAGGCTGGAAATTGCGCGTGACGTTTCCATTGATGCCAGGCCGAACCGGGCCAACAGGTTCTCCAGCCTGGAAGCGAGAGTCCAGTCCGCAAGATCGAGGTCGTCTCCAACAGGCGAACCTGCCTCGATGCGCGCAATGCGTGCCAGATGGTCCGCGACCCCAAGCATGTCGCCAACCGTGGAACTTGGCGTCGATCCGTCCTGGCGCAGCAGGCCGACCTTGCCATCCGTGACGATCGTTCCGCCCAACGGAAGATGCGCATGGCCTGCAATAGCTTTCAAGAGCGTGGTCTTACCCGATCCGTTACGACCGAAGAGACCGACGGCTTCATGTTCAACGGACAGGGAAAGATCGGAAAAACGTGGAGTACCGTCGGGTGTCGTAAACGACAGGGCATCCAGCGTAAGATGTGGCATGAGAACACCATGGCAATCAGTTGTCGGAAGAGACGCGCTGGTTGCTCAGTTGTTCATTGTTGTCTTGCTCCCTTAGCAGGTTGTCCATGTGGGTTAGGTCTACGGTTTTCGCAAGCTCTAACTTCTGATTGGCAGTAGCTTGCAGCCTGACAACTCAGAGCAGCTTCCCGTGATTTTCTTCTATAAGCGGACTGTCCGCTTCCGGCCCAATTCGCGCCGGTCAGCAAACCTCTGCAAGATGCGCTCCATCAGTGGTTTCCGAGAAGCGAAAACCTCTTCCCGAAAATCGTTCGATCAGGTTCACTGCGGTGCGGGTGTGCTCACTGAGCTTGACTGTTGTGAACGCTCCACGGCCTGCCATCGCGAACGGCAGCAAGAGCTGGTCCTGCAGGTAAGGCCCGGCAAAGGCTTGCGACGCCAGATAGCCAGCCATCCGCTTCGCCGCTGTCTTTGCCAGGCGTTCTGCAGGCACGCCAAGCTTGCCGAAGCCAGACGTGACTTCGGTAACATGTTCGAATTCGGCTACCATGAGCAGGGCATTCCCCGGGCCATTTTCAGCCGGGAGTTGCACGGGCGCGAAGACCTCGTCGGGCCAATCGGCCAGCACCTTGCGCGCCGCCTTCAGTTCGCGGTCAGCGATGTCGAACGGAATTCCGGCAACTAGTGCTTCTACCTTGCCAGACTTGAACTCGCCGCGCGTCACGCATTCGATCGGGCGCAGCGGCGCTGGATCGATGTCCACGACAATGCGCCCGCCGCCGCGCGGGTAGAAGCCGTGACGCTCGAGCGTGATGGAAATCTGTGGTCCCATCCGCTCCATGACCGGCAGCAGCGTTTTTTGGAGGAACTCAAAAGGCGGCGCGGCCATCGCGTGGGTACCGCCCTCAATCACCAGCCGCGACGGCGCATCGGCCAGCATCAGTGGAACCAATACGGCCTGCAGGACCAGCCCGGTAGAACCGGCGGTGCCGACCGCGAAATGGTATTCGCCGGGCGTAACGCTGCCGGGCCGAAAGATTAGCTCGCTGGCACCAACAGTCAGCCCGGAGCATTCCGCTCCGCCGATGGCGCAGGCCGCTTCCAGCGCGGTAACATGCTGGCGCATCAGGCCGGGCTTGGCCCTGCCCCCGCGGATGTTCTGGATGGTGAATGGCTCGCCGGTCAGCAGCGACAGGGCTGCGGAATACCGCAAGACCTGCCCACCGCCTTCGCCTTCAGAGCCGTCAATTGTGATCATTCTTTCTCTACCAATTCAATGAAGAGCGCTTCCGCCTCTTCCGCAAAGTTCGTGTTCTCCTTGCGCTCTGGCACTTCGCCAGCGCGTTCGAGCTCACCTACTACCAGTCGCTCGATATCGGGCAGCCTGATGGTGTTTCCCGCTTCCTTGGTTATCGCCTTTCGGGCGATCAGTTCATCGACCTGATCCACCAGAACCCGATCCAAGTCAGCCGCCTGCATCAGCGGCACCATGCTCATCGGCGGGCGCCTCGACGGATCGAGGCGCAGCGCACGAACGGACAGCGCCGGTCGCAGCGCATAGAAATAGCGCTTCACGGCGATCTCGCCGTCCGGGCCAAGCCAGCGTCCCACTGTACCCTTGCCAAGGCTCGCGTAATGCAACGCGTACCCACGAGGATTAAAGTGGCGGTTTGCAAGGGCTGCAAGCTGCTCCACCACCGGATCATCGGCAATGTATCGGATCGGGCTTTCGATCCACTCCGACAGCACTGCGTTGTGCTTGAGCATGAGGCCAAGCGCCTTGCGAAGATCCCAGCCGTTCAGATCGATCTCATCGACAATGGGCCGTTCGACCACATCGCGGACCGGCTTGAGCGCGAGATAGTCACGTCGAGGCCGTATATGGAGAAAGCGCACGTCGTAATCGCTGTCAGGCGAAGGAAAACCCCATGCGCGGGAACCGGATTCCACTGCCATCAGCAGGCGCACGCCATCCTCGCTCGCCACACGGGCGAGACGAGCTTCGATATCGGCGCGCACATCGGGCGCGATGGTTCGTGTATCCTGCATAGAAATTATCTTTGGTCTCTTGGAGGTAGCGGCGTGAAGGGTGCTACCCCTTCACGCACACCACCTGTTTCAGCGTATGGACGATCTCAACCAGATCGGCCTGCGCGGCCATCACGGCTTCGATCGGCTTGTAGGCCTTGGGCGTTTCATCGATCACGCCCTCGTCCTTGCGGCATTCGACACCAGCGGTATCGGCGATATGCTCGTCGAGCGTCACCAGCTTCTTCGCCTGCGTCCGGGACATGACCCGACCCGCACCGTGCGAGCAGCTGTCGAAGCTCTCGGCATTGCCGAGCCCGCGTACGATAAAGCTCTTCGCCCCCATCGATCCGGGGATGATGCCCATCGTGCCCTTCGCCGCCCGCACCGCACCCTTCCGGGTAACGAGCACGTTTTCGCCGAAGTGGTTTTCCCGCGTCACATAGTTGTGATGGCAGTTCACCGCTTCGCATTCGGCATCGAATGGCTTGGCGATCTGGTTGCGCACCGCGTCGAGCACATGCGTCATCATCACCCGCCGGTTGAGCGCTGCGAAGTCCTGCGCCCATTCGACCGCTTCGACATAGTCGTCGAAATGGTCGGTCCCTTCGGGGAAATAGGCGAGGTCCTGGTCAGGCAGGTTGATATGCCACTTGCGCATGTCTTGCTTGGCCAGCTCGATGAAGAACGTGCCGATCGCGTTGCCCACCCCGCGCGAGCCCGAGTGGAGCATGACCCACACCCGCTGCTCGGTATCGAGGCACAGCTCGATGAAGTGGTTGCCGGTTCCCAGCGTCCCCAGATGCACGAGGTTGTTCGTGTTCTTGAGCCGCGGATACTTGGCGACGATCTGTCCGAAGCGTTCGGCGAGCTTTGCCCAGGCATCGACCACGGCCGGAGGCGGATCGCCCCACGAACCCTTGTCGCGCTTACCCCGGCCGACATCGCGGCCATGCGGCACCGCCGCCTCTATCGCGGAGCGAATACCGGCAAGGTTGTCCGGCAGGTCGCTCGCCACGAGCGAGGTACGCGCGGCCATCATGCCGCAGCCAATGTCGACGCCGACCGCAGCCGGGATCACGGCGCCCTTGGTCGGGATTACCGAACCCACGGTCGCGCCGATCCCCACATGTACGTCGGGCATGGCCGCAACATGCTTGAAGATGAACGGCATCTTCGCCGCCTTGGTCAGCTGCTCACGCGCCTTGTCGTCAACGGGAACGCCGCGGGTCCACATCTTGATCGGCGACCCGCCCTCCACGTCCTGATATTCATACGTCGTCTGGGTCATGGCGACCTCCTCATGCTTCTTCATAGGTGCTGGCGACAAGTTTTGGCGAGACTTCTCCGCATGTTGCCATGCAGGGGCGGGTTCGAACCGCCTGGTTACCGATGTAGTCCCGACCGGCATTCGCCAGCGCTGATGTAATTCTGCTCTATCGCTTCGCTGCGTGAGCGCAGGGTGCCGGCGGCGAGTGATTGATGAGACGTTTTACTGAGCTACTCCGGTTGCCCGGGGGCGGATTTGGACCGCCGACCTCCTTCTTTCGAAGGCGCTCTATCCATGTAGTCCCACCGGCATCCGCCAGCGATTTGTATTCAGGTTCACGGCGACGAGGTTTTGGAAAGACGTTCCTGCTCTACCTGCTGAGCTACAGGCCCATAGTTGGTGGACCTGGCGGGATTCGAACCCGCGACCTGGCGATTACAATTCGATGTAGTCCTTCCGGCATTCGCCGTGAATTTGGAAAAGGTCGGGGCAACGAGTGTTGGTGAGACAATCGACCCTTAAGCAACGCTCCAGCGGCGGGATTCGAACCCACATCTCCCCGCAGGATTGCTCCCATGGGGCGCTTTACTCGTCGGGCCTATCATGTGGGAGATGTAGTCCCACCGGCATTTGCCCCGGCCCTTTCCAAAATCAATCTATTCAAAGGTCGCGGCGACGAGGCTTGGGAAAGACCGGCGCCCCTTTTCAGAGACCACCATCGTGACAGGATGTAGTCCTTCCCGGCATTCGCCGCGACCTTTGATGTTTCAAACCTCCACTTCGTTGACGATCTCGACCCAATCCTTCGCATCGCCATTTGCGAAGCGTGCCATTGCGTCGAACACCGCGTCGGTGAAACCACCGACACTCATGATGTCCTTGCGATCTTTCGCCTGCGTCGAGCCGTAAGGCTGGATGTCGATGCAGATCAGCTTCGCACCCGGGTTACGGGCCTTCAGCTTGTTCCACTCCTTCATCGTCGCCGAAGCATCGCCATAGGACCACGGACGCGGCGCATCGAACCAGGACTCATTGTCCGAAACGATGACTACACAATCGACCATCGCCTTCTCGCGATTCAGCAAGGCAAGCGGGGCCGAGACGTTGGTTCCGCCACCGCCAACCCCCGCCAGCTTTGCGGCATTCACCGCTACGCGAGCCTTGGGATCAAGCTTGAGCTCCACCACGTTCACTTCGAACGGGAGCACACGGGTCTGCGAATTGCTCCGCAGCATCGCGGCTGAAGCCAGCGCGGCGATGTCGATGCAGCGCACAACCGAAGTCGCGCCCTTGCGGTAGCCGGTCGCGGGCGAGCCCATCGAGCCCGACACGTCCGGACACACTACGACATTGCCTTCCAGCACCGGGACCTTCGCAAGCGACAGGTCCAGAGCCCTCTCAAGCGCAGCCTGCACCGCCAGCGGGACGCCGTCACCGACTTGGGTCAGTGCAGTCATCAACTGGTAGGGCATCGGCTTCACGCGGGCGATTGCATCGGGATCGGCCAGCCGCGCAGCAACCATCTCGGTCACTCCGTCGATCTGGAACACTCCCTTACGCGACAGCGTGTTGAGGTTCATCCGCAACGCCTGCCACCCGATGCGCTCTGCCAGCACAGCCCACTGCTTTGCGGTCAGCTCGAAGGCGGTCAGCCATTCAAAGGGCACATCGGGCAGGGGCCGCGAACGGTCCGCCTTCCATGCTTCGAAATCGGCGATCTCCTTCGGCAGCGCCGCTACATCGTAGGGCTTGCCGATCAGCCAGCCGTAGAAGGCACGCCGTTCGGCCGAAGCCGGAGCCGGGTGAACCATCTTCACGATATCCGCCAGGCTCGGATCATTGCCCGTCGCCGCCTGCATCAGCTGGCGGGGCGAGGCATTTTCCAGCCATTCGCGCACCAGCCGCTTCGGACGCGAGCCGAGCGAAGTGCGCCCAGTCTGGCCTGAACGCATGATCTGCACAAAGTTGCGCAGCATGCGGCCATTATCGATCACGCGCTTGAACACCGGGACCATCAGGTCCGGATCGGACATCGATAGCACTGCAGTCAGCAATGCTGGCATATCCTTCATCGCGCCCGACTGGCGAGCGTACATCGCACACTTGGCAACCCATTCGGCGTCCACCGCCCAGGCTGCTTCAAGCGCCTTGGCAAGCTGGTCCTGCGCATCGGCGTAGAAACCGTCCGACAACGTGCCGGTTGCGGCTAGCTGCGCGAGCAGGGCTTCGGGGCCATAGGCATAGGCGTTGCCGCCTGCCTGGTTTACAGTGTCCGTGCGCGGCCGGAAATTCGCCAGCGCCGAGGAAAAAAGCGTTTTGTTGGCCATAGTCCAACTCCATCATGAAACTTCATCGGGCTTTGGGCGGCCGGCCCATTCCGACCGCCCGTTTCCCGCGTCTCGCCGGGTGTTCGACTTACCCGACGGTTTGGATAGAGCATGAGGCGTGCCAATTTTGAGTCGCGCGCTGCGAATTTCGCATAGTACACTGAAATATATACGATTCTTTGGGCTCGATCTTCTCGACAGCACATCGTGAAGTTGCGAGAAATCTATTCTCTTGTATCGCTTATGATAAAAATTTATCACCGAGAGCATGAGGCCCACCACTGTCATTGGTTTTCTCGGCTCAACGCTCGATGCCGCAAAGTTTGGTCCGTCACGCTGGAACAAGTGGCGCCCCACGGTCAGCATCTGCATGCAGGAGGACCTGCGGGTGGATCGGTTTGTGTTGATTCACGGCAGCTATCACCGCCGCCTCGCAGAATTCGTGATGCAGGATATCCGCGACGTCTCACCCGAGACCGAGGTCGTCCCCCACGTCATGGATTTTGAAGACGCATGGGACTTCGAGGAGGTTTATGGAAAGCTGCTCGATTTCGCGCGTGAGTTCGAATTCGATCCAGACGCCCATGATTACCTGATACACATCACCACCGGCACGCATGTGGCGCAGATCTGCCTCTTCTTGCTTACAGAGGCGCGCTATCTGCCCGGTAAGCTCTTGCAGACACAGCCTCACAAGGGAGCGCCGCAGCCGATCGGCACTTGGGCCTCGATAGATCTCGACCTTTCCCGCTACGATTCCATCGCCAGTCGCTTTGCCGAGGCGAGCGCGGAAAGCACCAGCTTCCTCAAGAGCGGGATCGAAACCCGCAACGCGGCCTTCAACCGCATGATCGAGGAGATCGAACAGGTCGCTGTCCGCAGCCGCGCGCCGATCCTGCTGATGGGCCCGACCGGCGCAGGCAAAAGCCAGCTCGCGCGCAAGGTCTACGAGCTCAAGAAACTGCGCCATCAGGTCGAAGGGCCATTTGTGGAGGTAAACTGCGCAACCGTGAAGGGCGACAGCGCAATGTCAGCCCTGTTCGGCCACAAGAAGGGAGCTTTCACGGGTGCGGTGCAGGACCGGCCCGGCCTGCTCAAGAGTGCCGACAAGGGCCTCCTGTTCCTCGACGAGATTGGTGAGCTAGGCCTTGACGAACAGGCGATGATCCTGCGCGCGATCGAGGAAGGGCGCTTCCTTCCGGTTGGTGCGGACAGCGAGGCCAAGAGCGAGTTCCAACTGATCGCCGGGACCAACCGCAACCTCATGGATGAAGTTGCCGCCGGAAATTTCCGCGAAGACCTGTTCGCACGCTTGAATCTTTGGACCTTCGCATTGCCCGGGCTCGCCGAGCGGCGCGAAGATATCGAACCCAACCTCGACTACGAACTCGAACGCTTCGCAGAACGCGAAGGCACGCGCGTTACATTCAACAAGGAAGCGCGCGACCGCTATCTCGCTTTTGCCGAGAGCCCGTCTGCACGGTGGCAAGGCAATTTCCGCGACCTCGCCGCCAGCGTAACCCGCATGGCGACACTTTGCCCGACCGGCAGGATCGACCGCGAGGCTGTGGAGTTCGAAACTGGTCGCCTCGCACGGCTCTGGTCGGGCGACAAGGGAGAGATAGGCGTGTTGACCGACTTGCTCAGAAAGGATCGCGTGGAGGCGATCGACCCTTTCGACCGGGTACAGCTGGAATATGTGGTTGAAGTGTGCCGACGCTCAGCCAGCCTTTCTGACGCAGGACGCACATTGTTCGCTGCTTCTCGAGAAAAACGCAAATCGACCAATGACTCTGATCGACTGCGGAAATACCTAGCCAAGTTTGGATTGGATTGGGACATAGTCGCAAGATAGCAGAGTCAGCTATCCGCACTTTCATCGCCAAAACCGGACAGTCCGCTACCGGCCCAATTGCGGCTCTGAAACCTGCGACATGCCTGATGATCGCAGGGCATATGCTTTTCGTGAAACCGAACGCATTCCAATGTATCGTACGAGAGAAACTTTGCGGCTTTTTCTCAATCAATGTTGACGCTGATTGCTCCGAGCCCCGCGAATCTCGCGGTTGCGCTCTGTCCCAAAGCGATTTCATGAACGCCCGTGATGGCGCCGGTCGAGATCCATAAGCCATTTTGCGGTGCGATCCCGCGCGATTTGAGATTGGCGAGAGCAAAACGCACTGCGCCGAATGGACCGTCGAGCATCGACGCCGTACTTGCTTTGCCAACAGAATGACCGTCTATGAACATCTCGACCATGATTTCATCGAGCTCACCCCAGTTTGCAGGCTTGACGACGGCACCTAGCACGATGCCGGCATTGTTCCCGTGATCGGAAACAGTAACCCAAGGCCCGTCGGTGTTGATGCCAGGGTAGGGTGAAGAGGCAACTTCGATACCGATACGGATTTCGCTGACCCAAGCCATCGTGTCGGTGTTGCTCTGCGGCAAGGGGCCGGCTTGCGGGGCGAGCTTTAGCATAAACTCTGCCTCCGCTGCGCCAAAACCCTCTCGATGGCCTTGTCAGACCAAATGCACCTGATTGACGAATGAAGAGCGCGGGGTAGGGCAGGGCGGTGCCTCGTCCTAGAAAACCAGCCAGCCCGTTCCGCTATTTCAATTCGTCACCGGAGGTGATCCGCTTGGTGGTGATGATGTACGTTCGTTTTCCACTGAGCCTGCGAAACGTGGAAGACCTGCTGGCCGAACGTGGGATCGACATCTGCCACGAGACCGTGCGGCACTGGTGGAACAGGTTCGGGCCGCTGTTCGCCGCTGATGTCAGGCGCCAGCGAGTGAGCCGGATGAAGGGCTTCCGCCACTGGAAATGGCACCTCGATGAGGTGTATGTGAAGATCAACGGCGAGATGCATTATCTGTGGCGAGCAGTCGACCAGGAGGGCGAGGTTCTCGAGAGCTACGTCACGAAGACGAGAGACGAGAAAGCAGCGCTCAGGTTCATGAAGAAGGCGCTGAAGCGTCACGGTTCGCCGGCGGAGATCACCACCGATGGCCTGCGCTCGTACAGGGCGGCGATGAGTGAGCTTGGCAACCAAGAGAAGCAGGAGGTAGGTCGCTGGGCCAACAACAGGGTCGAGAACAGCCACCTTCCGTTCCGACGACGGGAACGGGCGATGCTGCGGTTCCGGCAGATGCGGTCTCTTTAGAAGTTCGCCTCGGTCCATGCCAATGTCCACAACCACTTTAGCCTCGAACGCCACCTGATCGACAGAGAAACCTACAAGGCCCGCCGCTCAGCCGCACTGGCTGAGTGGCAGAATGTTATGGCCTAAGCTGACAGCGGGTAAGGGATTGCCGCGCCGATCAGAGACAAGTTGCAGTTAGACTGACAGCACTCTTCTATGCCAATTAAAGACGAGTTGCGATTGGCCTGACACCGCCCTAAGCCCAAGCGATTCAAGTTAAAGGTGCCACTCCAATGTCAGTCGATGCTCAGCAGGTCGCCGCCAGCCAAGCCGGTGCCGCACCGCCGAAGGTTAGTTACTCGCTTTCAGGTGGGATCGTTTCGCGCTTGGCACAGATGAACGTGTCGCTTGCTTTCACGTCTTACCAATCTGGCTTTCTTTACATGCTGGGCGCCGGCCCTCAGGGAAAGCCACAGCTGCATCAGTCTGCCATGCCCAAGCCTATGGGGCTGTGTTCTGACGGCAGAGGTCGATTCGTGCTGTCTGCCGGAGCTCAGATCATTCGGCTTGAGAATGTGCTGGAGCCTGATCAACGCATCAATCAATTGTATGACGCTTGCTTCATGCCGCGCACACAAGTGGTAACCGGATTGCTCGATGCGCATGATGTTGGAATCGACTCTTCAGGTGAGATCGTTTTCGTCAACACACGGTTCAATTGCTTGTCCAAGCCGTCGCAGCGGCATTCTTTTGCGCCCATCTGGAAGCCCCACTTCATAAGTGACATCGTCGATGAGGATCGTTGTCATTTGAATGGCCTTGCGATGCGAGATGGCAAGCCTGCCTTTGTAACGGCTGTTTCCAAGTCCGACACGATCGACGGCTGGCGCGATCGGCGCGCAAATGGCGGTGTTGTGATCGATGTCGAAAAGAATACTGTGGTTTGCGAAGGGCTTTCGATGCCGCATTCACCGCGTTGGCATGAGGGCAAATTGTGGGTCCTTAACGCCGGTACCGGTGAGCTTGGCAGCGTCGAATTTTCCGACGAACAGCAAGGCCTCGGCTCCTTCAAGCCGCTCACATTTTGCCCGGGGTTCCTTCGCGGCATGGTTTTTCACGGCAAATCCGCGTTTGTTGGCCTTTCTCGGCCTCGCTATGATCGGTTTGAAGGGCTGGAGCTGGAGCAGCGGCTCAAGGATACGGACAGCGAGCCTTGGTGCGGCGTACAGGTAATCGATCTGGAAAGCGGAGCTTGCGTCGACTGGTTCCGGATCGATGGAGATATCGGCGAATTATACGATGTGGAGCTGGTCGAAGGCTTTCTTTGTCCGATGACAGTTTCACCAAATTCAGCCGATGCTGCAACTCTGATTACCCATGAGCCACTTTAATCTAAGCTATTGCATTGCATTGATAATTGAATCCTGCCAGCATTCTAAATGCACCGCGCTGAGATTGGCTCGCGCGGATTCATTGAATCGCGCCTGATTGAGGCGAGCGATGGGGGCAAATTTTGGGCAATCGGGCAAAGGCTTCGGAACTACAGGTAACACAGGCACGGCGCATTGATGTAGATCATGACCAATCGCGTTTGCAGCAGTTTGCTCTTCTGCGTGGTGGGCGGATGACCAAGGTGCAAGGTCAGGCCGCAAGTTATTCGCCCGATCTCGCGATCACCGAACATGTGGTTGCGGAAAAGCCGGGCACCGGTTCGGTCATTGCCAAACACGCGATGGCATTGCTTCGGTGGGGAGTGGCGCCCGTCGCCTTGCTCGCGGCAAGCAGCCCGGCTTTCGCACAAGCAATCCCGGCAGAATGTGAAGATACAAACGGCAATGGCATCGCCGAAGACGGTGAAACGATCACCTGCGTGGCCGCAGCGCCGGCGGAGATTGATGGCGTCTCTACTACGGCTGATGACCTGACGATTGTTGTCGGCGAAGTGGCTACCCCGACGACGATCAACAATCTTACGGGCTCAGGCATTCAAGCGTCGGCTGGTGCATTGGGGGTATCTGTTGAAGGCATCTCAGGGACTGTAATCGGGTCGGCCGATGGACTTCGCCTGAGTGCTATTGGTGGTCCTATTCGTGTCGAAGGTCTCGATAGCGTCACCGGTAATTCCCGAGACGGGCTTGATCTGCGTTCTTTCGGCGGTGCGATTACGGTTGCTGATATCGGTACTATCACTGGTGCAACCGGCTTTGGTATTTTGGCCGATAGCGACGGCGGCGATATCTCAATTCAGGGCGTTGGCCTTGTTGGTGGAGTCACCGGGACTGGTGCGGCCGGGATCTCGGCCAACGCCCGCGGTGGCGGTGTTATTGCGATCGGGACCATCACGCCGATCGGCGATGTAACCGGTAACGTCAGTGGTTTTGGTGAAGGTATCCTTGCAGTTACCGGTGGTGCTGGCAGCATTGCCATCGACTCAAGTTCAGGCACGGTTTCGGGCGGCGCGGAAGGGATCGATGCCCGAAATTACGGGTCTGGCTCTCTCGCGATCACCAGCGCCGATGTAACGAGTTCCAGCTTCTCTGGCATCTACGCAAGAAACGATGGCACAACGCTGGATTTAGACACCAGCGCAGGCGGTGTTGCTGGGGGCGCTGGAGGCATTTTTGCGCGCAATAATGGGTCCGGTTCTCTTGAGATCACCAGCGCTGATGCAGCGGGGTCTATGCTCGCTGGCATTTATGCGAGAAATCTTGGGACCAACCTTACAATTGATAGCACCCGTGGCACTGTCACGGGAGCTTACCAAGCGTTGGATGCGCGCAATTTTGGCAGTGGAGCGCTGTCGATAACCACCGCGGATGTTACAGCAACGGGCGGCTCAGGCATTTTTGCCTACAACTATGTCTCCGGAACCACGCTTACTGTCGATACGAGCGCAGGCAGCGTATCTGGCGCAAACTACGGTATCGACGCGCGCCAAAATGGTGATGGCGATTTGATCATAACAACTGCTGATGTCGTCGGGAATGGCAATGACGGGATTCTCGCCCGCAATGGCGGCACAGGTGCATTGGAGATTACATCTACCGGTACAGTTAGAGGGCTCAATGGTAGAGGGATTAGGGCGCAGAACCTGGGGTCTTCTACAACTGATCTTACGATTGATACCTCGTTAGGTAGTGTCGTCGGGACATCTGGCGGAATTTTCGCTTCCAATGCGGGAAACGGTGTCCTCGAGATTATCAGCGGCAACGTGACCGGGCAGTCATACGACGGGATATCTGCGAGTAACTCGTCGGCTGGCACTGACCTGATCGTCAATACTTCGGCGGGTGAGGCTCTGGGCGATAGAAACGGGATCGTTGCAGGCAATTCCGGCAGTGGTTCGCTGATGCTCACTACGGCTAACGTCAAAGGGACGAATGTTGACGGTTTAAGCGTTTCCGGCTCGGGAACAGATATGTTCGTCAATTCGACGGCAGGATCAATTTCTGGCGGCAATGATGGTATTCAATTGAGCCAACAAGGCACTGGGATTACGTCAATCGAAGCGGCTGATATTACAGGCACCTCTGGTGATGGAATCTCGTTGTTTCATCGCGGCTCCGATATCGACATTGACACCACTTCTGGGACCGTCAGTGGTGGATTGGTAGGGATTGACATCTTTCACGGTGGAAGCGGATCGCTTTCGCTCATTACCGGTGATGTTACTGGCGTCAGATCGAATGGTGTATTTGTCTCGACATTCCTAGGCACAGGCAACGTTCTAATCGATTCTCGCGCAGGCAGCGTGAATGGCGGGAATAATGGTATTCAGGTCGGCAACTACGGCGATGGCGATACCACTGTACTGGCCGCCGATGTCTCGGGCGTTTCTCGCGGTATTTTGGTTTTACACGATGCAGCGGGTGCCGTCGCAATTACGACGTCCAACGTCAACGCGGTCCGTGGAGACGGCGTTTTTGCGCGCCTGAGGTCTGGCACCGGCGTAGCCGTCGATACTAGCGCGGGCGTCGTCGAAGCCGAAGTCGATGGCGTCGAAGTGTTTAATTATAGCAGTGGCGCAGTATCGATCACTACAGCGGATGTGTCGGCGGCGACGGATGACGGCATCTACGCGCGCAATGACGGCACTGGGCTTTCGATAGACAGTAGCGCAGGCGCCGTGTCTGGTGGCGGGGACGGCATTCAAGCGCTGCAGTACGGCAGCGGCCAGGTTTCGATTACAGTGAATGATGTCACCGGGTTGGCAGGCTTCGGCATTGTTGCGACCAGTACACAAGCCAGCGCCGATATCCTGATTCAGGGCTCTTCTGGCGATATCGTCGGAGCGACAGACGGCATCTACTCGCGCTCCGCGGGAGCTGAGCTCACAGTCCAAAATCTCGACAGCGTAACCGGCAATGCTGGCGATGGGCTTGATTTGGGTTCGGCTGGCGGCGCGATTACAGTCGCTGGTATTGGGACAATCACCGGTACAGGCGGCAACGGCATTCTGGCCGACAGTGATGGCGGTGATATCTCGATCCAAGGGGTTGGCCTGGTTGGCGGAGTTACCGGTACAGGTGCTGCAGGTATCCTGGCGGATGCACGCGGTGGTGCTGGCGGTGATATCGCAATCGGGACAGTCACGCCGCTTGGCGATGTGACTGGAGATGTCACCGGGACGGGCGACGGTATCCTTGCCTTGACCGATGGTGCTGGCAGCATCGCCATCGACACAACATCCGGTACGGTTGTCGGCGGAAATGAAGGGATTGATGCGCAGAATCGCGGGTCTGGCTCCCTCATCATCACCAGCGCTGACGTAACTGGTACAAGATTTGACGGTATATTTGCGACTACTAGTGGAACCAGCCTTACAATAGACAGCACAGCAGGCACGGTGACAGGCGGTAGCGAAGGTATCGATGCGCGAAATCGCGGCAGCGGAGCTCTTTCGATAACCACTGCGGATGTTGTCGCGATGGGTGCCTCAGGCATTTTTGCACAGAACTATGGAACGACGCTTGCTGTCGACACGAGCGCAGGGAGCGTATCTGGTGCCGACTTCGGCATTGACGCGCGCCAATATGGCAGCGGTGATTTGAGCATCACGACGGCCGATGTTGTTGGAAATGGCAACGATGGAATTGTGGCCCTCAATTTCGACGGGGATGCACTCGAGATTACGTCTCTCGGAGCTGTGAGAGGGGTCAATGGCAGAGGTATAAGGGCGGAGAATAGAGGGGCGTCTACAAGCAACCTCACGATTAATACGTCGATGGGCAGTGTCGTTGGAACATTCGGTGGAATTTTCGCTTCCAATGCGGGAAACGGTGTCCTCGAGATTATCAGCGGCAACGTGACCGGGCAGTCATCCGACGGGATATTTGCGAGCAACTCTTCGGCTGGCACTGACCTGATCGTCAATACTTCGGCGGGTGAGGTTCTCGGCGATAGAAACGGGATAGTTGCAGGCAATTCCGGCAGTGGTTCGCTGATGCTCACTACGGCTAACGTCACAGGGACGAATGTTGACGGGTTAAGCGTTTCCGGCTCTGGAAGAGATATGTTCGTCAATTCGACCGCGGGATCGATCTCTGGTGGTGACGATGGAATACAATTGGCCAACACGGGCAGCGGCTTAACCTCGATTAGCACGAGCGCGGTAGCTGGTAGCAACGGTCACGGTATTTCGGTCATTCATTTCGGCACTGACATTTCAATCGATAGCGTAGCTGGTGCGGTAACCGGCGGTCTTACCGGAATGGTCGTCAACAATTTTGGGTCGGGGTCTACCTCTATTATAACCGGCGATGTCACTGGCGGCAGTCAGGAAGGCATCGCTGCAGGAGCTGCTCCAACGGCTGGTAGCATCTTTATTGATACCCGTGCCGGAACGGTTATCGGCGGCGATGATGGAATCGAGGTCGGCAATTTCGGCGACGGCGATACAACCGTACTCACCTCTGATGTAACAGGAGACGCTCGCGGCATTTTGGTTGTGCATGAGGCAGCTGGCGCAGTCGCTATCACAACGTCCAACGTCACTGCCATTCAAGGGGATGGGGTTTTTGCACGCTTGCGATCTGGCACCGGCGTAGCAATCGATACCAGCGCAGGCGAAGTCACCGCTCAAGTAGACGGAATAGAAGTCTTCAACGGCGGAACTGGTTCGGCATCAATCATCGCAGGAGACGTTACTGCGATAACCGATGACGGCATTTACGCTCAGAACTCCGGCACATCTCTGACAATTGACAGCACGGCTGGGGAGATAGCCGCCGCCAGTGAGGGCATCCAAGCGGTCCAGCAGGGATCGGGAGATCTCTCGATTACGACTGCGAGCGTAACGAGCGCCAATTCAGCAGGTATTGTCGCTACAAGCAGCGCTGTCAGCGGTGTACTCGCGATTGACACCAGCGCCGGCACCGTTTCCGGCGCAAACTATGGTATTTACGCGTCCAACCTGGGCCTGGGTGCGCTCAGCATTGTCACGGCGGATGTGAATGGAACCATAAGCGCTTACAGTGCGGGAGCCGGCACTTCCATCGACACCAGCCTCGGCACAGTCACCAGTGTAGGCAATGCGATTATCGCGAATTCTGTCGGCACAGGACTGCTGCAGATCACCGCAGGCGATGTTGCTTCGTCGGATGGTAGCGGGGTTGTTGCGAATAGCTCAATTGCCGACATTGTGATCGATAGCACTGCAGGAACAGTCATCAGCGCATTGAGCGGGATAGTCGCAACTGCGTCTGGTAGTAACGCAATAACGATCTCCACGGCCGATGTTACGAATACCGGCGGCATGGATTATGGCATTGTCGCCATGTCAGAAGGCGGCGACATTGCGATCGATACCAATGCCGGAACAATCACTGGCGGGAGCCGGGGTATTGTAGTTGAGCAAAATGGCGATGGCGACGTCTCAATTGCCGCCCAAGACGTCTTCGCAACGCAGTACGGAATTCTCACGCGTCAGTACGGGGCGGGAGCGCAAAATATAACTGTGGCAGGCGACATCACTGCAACAGCAAATGCCGGGATTTTCGCCAACACTTCCGGAAGTGGCCTGACGATAACGACAGAGGGACTGATCTCTGGTTTCAACACTGGTATTGATGCGCGCAATTATGGAACTGGCGCTTTGACAATCATCGCCGGTGACGTGAGCGGCGCGAATAATGCCGGCATTTTCGCGGCGAATGCATTGCTTTCTGCGCCGACGGGCACAGATCTTTCGGTCACCACCACGGGCACTGTCACGGGCCTCTCGGGCATTGTGGCCATCAACAATGGTGCCGGGGCGCTGAGCATCACAGCGGTTGATGTGACTGGAACTGCGAATGACGGCGTCTTCGCACAGAACTCCGGCACAGATTTACTTATTGATACGAGCGCTGGCGAGGTCACTGGGTTCAGTCGCGGGATTTTTGCTGACCAGAATGGAACGGGCACTCTGTCACTATTTGTCGATCAGGTGACTGGCGACATTGGCATCGTGACAATGGCAGAAGCCGGCCCGACCAGTATCTCGTTGGCCTCAAGCGCCGTCGTTACGGGCACCGGTGGTCCTGGTATCGCGTCAATGTCGAGCGGGGGTGACATTACGATCGTAGGCCAGTCTGGGACGATCATTGGAGCTACCGATGGTGCCTATGTCCGATCTGGCGGCGGAGCTATTGTCATTCAAAACCTCGATCTGGTTCAGGGCAACGCCGGCGACGGCCTGGACCTTGAATCGTCGGGCGGAGCGATCACTGTTTCTGACGTCGATGCCATCATGGGCATTGGCGGGAATGGCATCCTTGCAGATGCTGCGGGCGGCGACATAACCGTAGCAGGCAACGGCGATATCATGGGCTCGGGCTCCGGTATTGCCGTCACCACAAGCGGCGCTGGGATCATTACTCTCGATTTGGCTGGCACGACCTACGGCGTCGAGAATGGCGTTTCAGTGGCAACCGATGGTGGAGCGGTGAACGTCACCAGTTCCGGTACGCTTACCGGCGGAGCGCTAGCGTTCGAAGCAACTTCGACCACCACGGGACCCATTTCGTTCACCAATAGCGGAATGCTGGCAGGACGTCTGGCTTTCGCCGACAGCGACGACACTCTGACGAATCTCGGAATTTTCCTTGCCAGCGGTACAAGTGACTTTGGCGGCGGCACTGACGTATTCACCATCGCTGATGCCGGCATATTGGCGGTGTCAGGAGAGGTTGATTTTGTCGCGCTTGAACAGACCAGAAATGCTGGCTTGATCGATATGGCGAATGGAACTGTCGGCGATCAGCTAAATCTCTCAGGCGATTTTCTTGGCGAAGGCGGCGTCCTCGCCTTGGACGTTGATCTTACGGGAGCAAGTGATCTGCTGGTAGTCGAGGGCGCTGCCACCGGTGCGACGACAATTGCCGTCTCTGATACCATGACGCGGCTACGGTTGGGCCAATCGATCCTGCTTGTCGATGCTGGAGCTGGCAGTGATGCAGGGGCATTCACCTTGGGCGTCGATGATCTCGACAGCTCACCATTTGTGGCCGTTACCTTGGCGTTTGATGCGGCAGACGGTGATTTCTCCTTGAGCAGCGAAGTCGAGGCAGCCGTGTTTGAGGCATCCAAGCTTGGTGAAACTGCGCAGTCTCTCTGGTATCGCAGTTCCGATATCTGGGCCCAGCAACGCGAGGCCACACGTTTTTCGCCAGAAGCTGCAAATCCGCTTTGGATGACGCTTTCGGGTAGTGTCGCTGACCGCGAGAACACTGTCGAATTCACAACCGCGTCAGCGACGCAAAATGCGCTGTTGGATTACGAGCAGGACTTCTTTGGTCTGCAACTTGGTTATGACTGGGCGGGCGCTGACAACGAGGGGCTCGGCCTCGGCCTGACTGCTGGTTATCTGACATCAAGTGTCAGCTTCGATGCGCGCGAAAACGAAGCAGATTATGACGTCTTTAATGTCGGGGCATCGATAACCTATCGTACCGGTGGCTTTTACGCAGATGTTCTGGTCAAATACGATTTTATTTCTGGAAACCTGAGCGATACTGCGGCTGAGGGGTTGAACGGAAGTACGGATGGCAGCGCCTTTGGTGCGCGTAGCCAATTTGGATACCGGACATCCGGTACTGAATTCTTCGTCGAACCACAGGTCAGTATTGAATATCAAGCCACCGACTTGGACACGATCGAACTTGCTTCAAGTCAGTTTGAATTGGACAGTTTTGATGGCCTCAGGGGCCAAGCGGGCCTCAGGATCGGCGGCCAAAGTGACATTGGAAGCGGTACGAGACTTGTCTACTATGCGAGCGCAAGCGCTGTCCATGAGTTCCAGGGTGAAGGTCAGGTGCTGTTCGTGTCTGGAGGCGATAGCTTCGCCCTCACGAATGACTCGATAGACACCTATGCGCGCATTGAGGCTGGTTTGAACATCATCGGCAGTGGACCCTTGAACGGGTTTATCCAATTGGATGGCGATTTCTCGGGCGAGTATTCCAGCTTGGGTGGAAGCATCGGGATTAGACTGCGCTTCTGATTGCGATCCTAGCGAGTTTGGGCAGACACAAGAGTACCTTTTCGCAAGTTGGCGCTCATAGGTAAGGGCGAGCTAAGCCAGCCTGTGTGGAGCTGAATTCCTGTTGGCCTGACAGCACCGCAATTCACCCGCAGCACTCGTCTCTGTTATCAGGGCTTCGGCGCGAGCCCGCTGAACAAGCAGACGCATTGAACTGGGGAAAGGCGATGCTGCGGTTCCGCCATGTGAAGAGCTTACAGAACTTTACCTCACTTCACGTCAAAGTCCATAACCACTTCAACCTCGATCGCCACCTCACCGACCCCAAAACCTACGAAGCAAACCGCTCGGCCGCCCTGGCCGAGTGGCAAAACCTCATGGCCTGAACCTCGCCGGGGAAGGATACAGCTACGCCAATCGGAGACGAGTTGTAGTTGGACTGACAGCACCGCCATTCCAATGCTCATTTTCAGCAATCGGTTCGACGCAAGCTAAACTCAATCCTGAAGGCTCTCGTTGGTAGCAGTGTCACTCAGTACCCAGCTGCTGGCGCTCGAATTGTCGTGAAGCGAGTAGAGTCGCACGATGTCGCCCGGCTCGCTGGAAAGCTGCGGGATGCAGGGAAAGAACTGAGGTGTCCACGCGCCTCTTCCCTTGTGCTCATCCAGCACGTCGTAGGTGGAGTCTCCGTCGAGGACGATGCGCATCCACTGAAGAACGCCATCTATCGAGCCGCCTTTGGATCCTACATCGAATTGCACTTTGCGGGGAGGCACTCCATCGGAGCGCTCGAAGTCGAAAGCGAGGGTCTCGATCGGCACGCTTTTCATTTCAAACGGCTCGTTCGCACGGAAGGCGATTGGTGCACTCATCAGGTGATTGAACGCGGAAAGATCGAAACCGCTGATCATATCCATTTGCCGTGATGAAAGGCCAGGCCAGTAGACGGGCGCTGCAAGCACCTTGGCTGACCGGGGTATCATGGCACCGCCCGGTGCCAATAATCGGGTCCGCACGTCGTCCATGACCGCCAGCACATCCTGGCCGAGCAGATCGTTTGTCAAAATTTCGGATACGATCAGGTCGACCGGGCCGCCCAAATCAGCGTCAACGTCGAGGTCCTTTGACGACTTCGCAACGACACGTATTCGGTCTGCAAGGCCGTTGGCACGGATAACCGAGCGCGCTGCTTCGGCGACGATCGGATCCTGCTCGCACGCGATGACCTCTTTCGCTCCGGCGCGGGCAGCCATCATCGACAGCAGGCCGCTGCCCGCTCCGATATCGAGGACGCGCGTGGACGGAGTGACTGCGCGTTCAATGGCCTGCTGGTAGATTTCGTTGCGCGCGGTGTCCTGAACGATACGGAAATGCCATGCCGGAGCCGTCTGGCTCTCGATCTGCCTCTGCAACAGTCGGATTTCAGGGTGTTCAGGAGCAAGCTCTCGCGCATCTCCCAAGAGGGAATGGGCCAGTTGCGTGTTCCCCGCTGAAAGGCAGGCGCGAGCGACAGATAATGACTTGGCTACATCGCCATGAGCAGCTTTTGCCATGGCTTCGAGGACCGATGAGGGGGACAAGCCGTGCGGCATCTCAATTCCTTTGGTTGCTGCGTCGTCGATCATCGGAACCAGACACTGTAGTTCGCGCGGTACCAGTCATCCGGCACTTGTTCCAAATCCTGGACTGCGTGCTCATTCCCGATTGTCACATCGAACAGGATCAGGCGGTTGGGAAGCGGATCGATTTCATAGCGAGTTCCATCCGGCCGGAAGAGCTCGAACCTGCCTCCGAATTCGGGAAGCCATCGCTCATGGACATACAGAACGCTGCACAATTTCCGCCCCCCTGTTGAGTCGCTGTGCCTGCGAAGGAAGTGCCCTTTCCGGTGCCTCTTCAATTTGATTGGGAGGGTTTCCTGAACGGGGATGCCCGATAGCTCTCCCATCAGCGAATGAAACGCTTCGGAGGCAAAAACCGAGCGAACCAACGCATCGGTCCGCGCAGGGCGGGTTTGCGACGTGGCGGAGGGCGCGCCGACATAAGTTTCCTGCGAGATAAACCTGTCAGCCGGCGCAACGCGTTCGAAAGTGTCGCGGTCGACTGTCGACCGGCGTTGCGCTTCGGTGAGGTGTTCAGCGCGCTTTGCACCTGGCGTGATTTTTAGATTGGGTTCGAACTCGCCAGTCCGGGTAATCAGCTCGTTCAATGCGGAAATATGATTTGTTAAAAGGAAATCGTCGAGAACGACGTGCCGGTTCGGATCGCGATCGAGCGCCTGCTTGATCTCGCCAATGCGTGGCGGAGCGAGATAGCTGGGATTAATTGCTGTGGCGAGTTGAACGCGATGGATCGGGCTGAGGGCCATGAGTTGCTGCAATCCGCCTATCGGAAAAATCTACAGTTCCACAGTGCCCTAAACACTGCGCAAGCTGAGGTGCAAAAACTGCCCATAGGCCGCTGATCCATTAGTTCGTTGAGGCTGGTGAAAAGCAACACGAAGATCAATTTCTTTTCTTCACGTGATTGATGAAGCGCGCGGCGGCGATGGCCCTTCCAATTCCATAGCGCGCAATGGCGTAATCGGGATATTCTTTCGCCGAAACCGGCGTCTTTTCAGGAAGTGTTTCCAATGCCCTGCGCATGCGTGGCAGATCGATTTTTTCCGCTACGTCGGGGAGGTCTTCCAAGCGGTCGATCTCTTCGAGAAGATTGCCGGAGCTCGCTTTCAGACGGGTGTGCCAATCGGCAGATTGCTCGCCCTTTATCCGCCTTTCATATACAGACGGAACCTTGCCTTCGAGCAGACGCCTCACGAGCAGTCGGTCACGGCCATTGGCGTAAAAGGTTTCGTCCGGCAGATTGAGGCACAGGGCGAAAAGCTTGCGATCCGCAAGCGGTGAAAACGTTTCGGTGCCGGTCACGACTTTGGCTGCTTCCGCCATTCCGCCATTGTCGTTCCGCGCCCCGCGCTCCATCATCAGGCGCATCATGTCCCGACGGTTGGGCAGCATGCGATAGCGATCGTCCCACCCCAAGTCATCGATCCGTTCAGCAGAGTGCATGCGCCGAGCATAGTCGGGATTGATCGCGGAGAAGAAGCCGAAGCCGACTGTTTGCTGGTGTCCCCGAGCCTGCATGTACAGGTCGAAAAGCGCGCTAGGCAGGTTCGTGATAGCGGCTTGCCCTATCACCTGTGTTTGAGAGGTATTCGGCAAATTGCTGGCGAATTGATGCGTCTCTCTAGTAAGTTTGCCCCATCGGCCCTGCCGCATCCATTGGCCGAACAGGCTTCTCGCGGCGGCAAAGCTCACGCAATAGTTCCCGCCGGAACCATTCACTACGGCAGTATGGCCATCGCTTTTCGCCTTGCGCCTTATCGCCATTCCCCAGCCGATATTGTTCACTCCGCGCACGGGCATATCGCCCAGTTTCTGGAATTCATCAACATGATGGGCGAGCGAAATGGATTGATCGCTTACAAAGTTTGGCCGCAATTCCGGATACATGGATGCAAGAGCCTCCACCGGTGCTCTTTCATCTCCGGTCCAGCCTTCGCGAACGAGGCCGTCCCAATCCGCTCCCGGCACGCCGGTGTAGCTAGACAGGCTTGATCCTGCGGGGTTCTCGCCCTCACGCAAGTGTTCGATCATCAAAACCGCCAGCAGCGTTGAGTCGAGCCCTGAGCTGAGCGCAATTGCGGGCGCTGAAGAGCTGCCGTAGCATTGCTTGATCGAGCTGTTGAGAACCTCTCGAACGGCTTCGATCACCGATTGAGTACTGGAGTTTCGATCTAGCTGTTCTGCTGAAAGGAAGTCGCGGAAGACCGAGGTCTTTATCCCGCCACGATCTATTTGCTGCGAACGCGATTGACCGAGAATACTGACGCCTTTGAAAAAGGATCGGGTGTGATCCTCGTGGTTCAGGACCAGCCAGTCGGCCAGTTTCACATCATCGAGTTCCTGTTCGATATCGGGGAAAGCGAAAATCGCCTTGACCGAACTGGCCACTACAATCCGTTCACGCCCCTCGTGCAAATAGATGTGCTGTGAGCCCTCGAAGCTGCGCATAATGTCGATGCTGTTCGTGCGTTTGTCGCAAACCGCGAAGCTGTAAGGGCCGTACAGGTGATCGACGCAGTCCGAGCCCCATTTGCCCCACGCACGGAGGGCAAGGGCGCTGTCCGGTAGTCGCCTGCCCTCGGCTGAGGACAGGTTCAGCCCGGCGTGCAAATCCTCCCGGTGGTTCAGGCGGCCAAGGAACAGTCCGACCCAACGCTCATCGAGCAGAGCGGGCTGACTTTCGTATTCATCGTAGTCCAGGCAACCGGCACTCTCGACAAAGGCCAGTGCGAAGGGCCCCGTCACCAGCGTCGACTGGTTGCGCAGGCCAAGCTCGCGCATTGCGCGGCACATTCGCTCGGCATCCTCGGCACGAGCGTTTGAACCATCCCTCCTGAATTCGATCGCAAAGGCGCTCACTTCCGCATCCCAAATCCGCCCTGGTTCGTTCCGACATTTCTTAATTGGCGGTGATCATCATGCCTGTAACAAGAAATCGACGCGGCAAGCTGTGCGAAACCTTAAAACATATCCTCGGCTAATCGCTCAAGCCCGACGCATCATTAGCGATTGATAAGTTTTGAATTTCTGTATAATACGACAAGCCTATTGGCAAAACGCCAGTATGACATTGATGGAGTAGGGCATGGATCAGATGGCGAATGGCAAAGGTGACAACGCCTCGAAAGAGAATTGGTCCAAGCCTGAGTTCTCCGAATTTGAGCTGAACCTTTCGGATGTGAAGAATGGTTATGCTCCCGGATCGGATGGTGATCTTCCGGGACCGCCTGATACCTCCCTCAGCTAAGATTAGCTTTCTTTACAGCGCGCCTATTGCCGCTTGATAGAATTGTTCTCCCGGTCCTGCTGTCAGCGGGCGGCTCGTGGCGTTATGTGCAGCGTTCAACAAGTCCGCGCGCTGCTAAAGACTCCAGAAATTCACTCGTTTGATCGCGGCATGTCGATCCCTCGACATTGAACTCGTCGGTTAACTTGTCGCAGATTTCCGATACCGTCGGATTTTCGTCCAACAGTTCCCAGATCCGGCGCGCACTCTTCTCGAGCGTGAGGAACTTGCTGTCTTCGAGATGCATGAGAATGAGGGTGTCATCGACATTGCTTTCGACGAACACATCCGTTTTTCGGTAGCTTGCTTTGTCTTTCTCGATTGCGGCATTATCCATTTGTAGTTCCTCTCCGGCAGCGTCAGGATTTGTT
The DNA here is from genome assembly GCF_027912455.1 of Aurantiacibacter sp. MUD61. Lineage (NCBI taxonomy): Bacteria > Pseudomonadati > Pseudomonadota > Alphaproteobacteria > Sphingomonadales > Erythrobacteraceae > Aurantiacibacter > Aurantiacibacter sp. MUD61. The sequence goes on along the minus strand of NZ_CP115446.1, from coordinate 312,305 downwards.
CCGCGCACTGTCGACTCTTATGTGTTTTCTAATCTTCTTCAAGGATTTGCTCCGATTGATGATCTTGCACGTGGTCTAGGACGAATTCAATTGCTGCATCATGATCGTTTTCGCTGCGCCGCGTCGTAAATTCGCAGACTGTCACCTTCTCCAGCAGCCGTTTCAGCGCGGAGAGTAATCGCTCCTTCCCGAGCAATTCTTCTGCGAATTCCGGCTTGCTCAGATGTTCGGCGACGGCCAGCACGGCCTCTGGCCCGGATAGCGTCCGCCAGGAATTTGGCGCGGCCTGTTTCTCCTCCGCTTTCCGCAGTATCACTAAAGTGGCTAGCGGGGCCATGCTCACCGGAGCCCGATTTTCAGCATCGGCGTAGTGTTTGTTCGTGTTTCGATTTTCCCTCACGGCCTCGCCCACGGGCAATCCCATTCGGTCCAAGGCATCGCGCCAGAGCCTGAGCCTCCTTTGTCCCGGGTAGCAGAGGAGGTTCTCTTCGCTCGAGGTCGCGGGGAAGATCAGCGTATCATCGGTGAAGAACCTATGGCCACGCGCCGCAAGCTCGGCTGCCAACGTCGATTTTCCTGCTCCCGAATGGCCGGCGAAAGCGACCACCCTTCGGCCGAAAATGTTGGCACTCGCATGCAGGGGTATCAGCCCTCGCTGGTAGCAAAGCGCGCTCCATGCCGGCCCGGTCAGCGCGAGCAGGAGATCCCGGTCCGTTGTGAGCGAACCGCGGCTGTAGGTGATCTGCGTCCCGTTTCGCACGAGTATACGCGATCCGTCAGGCAAGCGGTGCAGGAACTGTCCATCGACGATTTCGTATGGCGATTGCGTGGGGCTTTCGAGAAGCGTTGCGGGCACCTCTCCTTCCGCAACGGAGACGTCTGCACCCTCTCTGACAAACGGAAACGTCACTTGCGATGAGAGGTCGATGTCGCACGAGACGGTGAAGGGGAATGGCAGCGTCACACGGACAGCCAGATGTTCACGGAGAATCGACCATCCGCAAACTCTCCGGTCGGTACGCGCACAGGCGCAATCTCGTGAGGGAAAATCGACGAGAAGAAGACTATCGAATTGCGCGTCGGCGCGACACCTCGGCTCGACCGACGGTCCAGCGAGAAGAGGTTCAACTCGCCGCCAGTGAAGGGCAGGGGCGCGCGCGAATAATAGTAGACCCCCGTGATAACGCGCGCTTTTTCACGCCCGCGCAGTGTGTCGATATGAATATCGAAACGCCCACCGTCGCCCGTGTGGACTGCCTCGACCTGAAAATGTGGTTGCGCCGGAAAGCGGAACCCCAGTGCCTCTGCGATATCGTCTTTCTCTGCCAGCACGCGATCTGCAAAGATTTTCGTCCACTCTCCGGGCAATTTGCGTTTGGACGCCTGCCGAATTCTCGGCTCCACGATGCTGGGTTTTAAAATGCCGCGTTTCCTGTTGTACGCCACCTTGGCTTCGACATAGTCGTTTTCGCTCGCAAGGCTTTCCTCGAAAAGGCGGGTGCACAGGCTCTCTGGCAGCCAGTCGCCCTTGATGAAAAGCGGCGGCAGGCTGGAGGTCGGGGGAAAGGTCATGAGGCTCGGGGCATGATAATTTCGCCGGAAAGCGCCTCTTCACCGCGTATTTCGGTGATCTTCCCATCGGGCCATGTGACGGCGATGAGGGTCGCTTCTCGCGCCTCGCCAATGCCGAAATGCGCCGCGATCGGGTCGAAGGACTGGTAGCCTCCGCTCGCCTTGATTTGTCGCATCTGGCATCCGTTGCCGGGCGCGATTTCCGGCTCTCCTGTGCAGATGATAACGCGTGCGCCGATCCCCATGCTGTTGCCCATTGCGTCGCGTAGCGAAACCCACAGACCATTGCCCGCTGGCCTGTCGTTGCGATGGACGATCATGCGGATTGCACCATTGTCGCGCACGATGTCGATGTCGCCATCCCGGTCATAATCGAAGCTGACATAGTCGTAGGACCGGCACAGCAGCGGCGCGATCAGGAGAATTAGCAGCAGTGACAGCAGGAGCTTCGTCGCCGCGACATGCAGAGGAAGGAGCGCGAAGCTCATCGTCACCACAATAACGTTCAGCGTAAGTGATGCGATCAACGCGGCGAGTGTCGTTTCGAGACGCATCCGGCCCATGTGGAGGCCAAGCGCTATAGGTGCGGCGCAGTTCACGCACACTCCCAGCGGGGCGCCGATCGTCGCACCCAGCGCCGCATTGGCGAACCCGTTCTTGAATGAGCGCGTCCTGATTACGGACAGCAAGGTGAGGATGGCGGCCCCGAAAAGGACGCCGAAGGTCATTCCCTTCCAGTTCGTGACGATCCAACTGCCTACGTTCGCCGCGAAGGCCCAGTACAGTGGGCTGTCCGGGAAAAAATCGAAAATGATGTCGAATGATAGTCCGGAGAGCGGTGTATCGCCGCCCATCATCGCCTTTTCGTTCAGCGCCGGATAGCGTGATCCCTTCCAGAAAATGCAGACAAGCACAGCGATGACTGCAACGCTCAGCCAGATGCGACTGTTGCTTCTCTTTTCAGAGCCAGCTTCTCGCATAGAGATCATGGAGCTAGCAGGAATGTGCATCGGCCTTCTGCTTCCTAACCGATGGCTCCGGTGTCAACACACGGGCAAATCGCATGCACCAATAGTTTGGCGGACATCGCCGCCGCCCGATGGGAAAGATGAAGATTTTTCCCGCTCATGAATATCCGAGCTCGCGCATCACTTCGCCGTGCTCGTCGACTATGCGTGCAATCAGTTCCGCAGGTAGGACACGGCACCCGTCGCCAACCCGGCCTGACCTGAAGAAGCTGCGCGCCCTTACGGGCTTTTCAGCGAAGCCGCGTTCGCGCTCCAGTTCTTGCAGGCGCGTGAAATCGGCCTTTTCCACCGCCTGCGAAAGGGGCATTGCGAATGCGTCTTCGCTAATTTCTAGAAAGCGAAAGATCCGCCGCAACTCGAGCTCGGTGTTTTCCTTCATATCTTCATAGCGAATGACGAGGACCGGAATTTTCCCCTGCAGGGTCCAACTGCGGAAGTGCCCTGACCAGTCCCCCAAATCCTGCTCTATCTGCTCCTTCGTACCGCCGCCGATTATTCGGTTCGGCGTGCTCATTGCATCAACAACATCTGCATGGTCTTCGTTCGAAAGGTGATGGGCGTAGGATACCGCAACGTCGAGCGGATTTCGAACGATGTAGATGGCCGCGCGTGAGCAGCGTGCCGGAAAGATCGCGCGACCATCGGGGAGGACACGATATCGGTCGTGGGCCTTCACAAACTGCAGGCTCTGTGCGTGCTGGTGCAAAAAACCGTAGACGCCGGGTCTGGCACGGTCGATTTCGTTTCGCGTGAGCTCGTGAGTATCCAATGCCAGGACCGAGTCGAAGTAATGGCGACTGCTGCTTATTCCGCTCACAGGCGAGAAGGCATCTTCATCCTCATCGCTTAATCCCAGTGCGAAACCCAAGAGAAAGCGCAGCCAGGTGTTGCCAGATTTGGGGTAGCTGGCCAGCCAGACGATTTTGCCGTCCGTGTTCACTCGCTCGCCGCTTCTTCGCATACCAGCTCGTCGATGAAATAATCGAAACTGGCTTCGTAATTTTCCGGGGTCATGAGGCGCGTAAAGCGGAAGATTTGCACTTGCTCGAGCAGTTGTTTGAGAGCGGAGTACAGTACCTTTTTGCCGAGAATTTCTTCGGCGAATTGGGGCCGGTAGAGGTTGCTTGTCAGCGCCTGTAACGCTTCGGGGCCGCGCAACCGCTCCAGCGCATTGTCCGTCGTCGCATTGCCCCTTGCCCGGTGCAGGACGACAAGACGGGCAAGCGTCGCAGAGAATTCCGGTTCGGCAAGGGGCGGGGCGACGAAATGCTTGTCGATGTCGCCTGCATCCCGCACGCGTTCAATAGGCTTCGTACCGGTCCTTTCGATCGCATCCTTCCATAGTTTCATGCGTCGTTGCCCTGCGTGACAGATGACCCTGTCTGCAGGACCTGACGGATCGAAAACCAGCGTGTCGTCAGTGAAAAACGGAAAGCCTTTCAGCGCCAGATTGGCAGCGAAGGTCGATTTGCCACTTCCCGAAAAACCGCTGAATGCGGTAATCTGGCCGTCGACGATGTTTCCGCTGGCATGGATGACGATCAAGCCGCGCTGATAACAAAGCACGCCCCAGGCAGTCCCGTGAATAAAGAGCGACAGATCGCGGTCGGTAGTCTCGGGCCCGCGTCGGTAGATGATTTCGCGACCCTCACGGATGTGCAGCGCGCTGCCATCCGGCACGCGGAGCAGGACCTCGCCTACACCGATTTCAAAGCCGAATTCCGCGTCATTATCACCCAGCGTTGACGGGACAGGCCCCTCGCGGACGACGACGTCGGCATCACCGGGAACTGTAGGAACAGTCAGTCGCGCATCAAGATCGATATCGGCCGATACGGTGAAGGGGTAGTTGGGCACCGGAGCTTTCATTCGTTCATCAGCGTCGTCTCAACGGCCGGAAACACCGCGTCTGCGGTACCTGCTATAAGACTCGACATGATGGATAATCCCCCCGGCTGGAAAAGGTTGTTATCACAAGATTTCTCCACCGCAAGGCAAACCCATCTTGCTTGAGCCATGGTCCCTCAAGATCGAGTGCCTTTTGATCGCTCGTAAGCTGCAGATTAATCGGCGGTGCTGCGGTTCTTTGCGGTTCTTTTGAAACAGGAGGGTAGTCGGGGCTCGCTTTTCCTGTAATCTCAAAGATATCGCTTCCATCGGTAAGCTTTTAAACATCCACAAGAGAACCGAGGGGGAGCAAACCGCTGTCCACCAAAAGATCGCCTTCAGCAAAAGCTCCCCTCGTCGAGGGAGCGCATCCTATGGGCCAGGATCCGGCCTTCGCGCTCTTGCTGGCATGCACCGACTTCCCGTCGGACGCTGCGGCCAAGGATAGAATCCGCGCAACGGCGTCTGTGTTGGGCGATGATTGGAAGAGTTTCCTCGACTGCGTGAAGCGCCACCGGATGTCTCCTCTCGCCTTGCGTGGTCTCGTCTCCGCAGGTGTGATGCCCCCCGCGCAATTGAAAGCGCTCGCGCAATCCGACACGCTCGAAACGTTCGTCAGTATTGCCGAGAGCAAGCGTTTGCTGGAAGTGTTTCGAAAAGCGACGATCGAAGCGATCATTTTGAAGGGGCCGGTGCTGTCCCAGCTGCTGTATGACGATCCCACGCTTCGCCAAAGCAAGGATATCGATCTGCTGGTTGAGTGGTCCGCTTTTGAAGGAGCCATCGTTTGTCTCGAAGCGGACGGATACGTTCTGAAACAGGAAAGGCCGCCTTTCGGATCTTCGCGAGTGAACATCTGGCGACGCGGGACGAAGGATGTCACGCTGTCTCACCCCGAGACCGGGCATCTGATCGAGCTGCATCATCGCCTGCTCGCACCGGAAGCGTTTATCACGGGCCTTGGCGTGGCGGATGCAGACCATTGGGTTTCGATCGGAGGAACGCGCTTCCGAACATTCCGACAACCAGACCAGTTCGCTTATCTCGCGGCCCACGGTGCGAACAGTCGCTGGCACCGGCTCAAATGGCTAGCCGACATGCGCGCCATGCTGGCCGGATTGAGCTCGCCGGAATTGGAAAAGTTGCTCGAACACTGCCGCTTTCACGGGGTGGAGCGCTGCGGCGCGCTCGCCATGCTGCTGTGTCACCACCTCTGGGGTCAAATACTGCCGGATCGTGTGGCTGAGTTGCAGGCCGAAGACCCGTGGCTGCGGACTTTGGAACACCAATCCCTGCAAAAATTGCTCGCATCCGGACCGCGCTTGCCGCTGGCCGGCAGGACCAGAGAACTTGGCGCTGGCTTCGCTCTTCGGGAAGGCTTTGCTTTCAAGCGCTCGGTGCTCGCCCTCCACATCTACCATCAGTCACTGGTGTCGCGTCTCCCGCTGCCGAACGCGCTACGCTACCTCTACGGGCCCGCCAGAATGTTCGACTGGATCTTGGAGCGCATTCGCGCACCGATTGCTCACACTACAAGTGGCAATCAACGAAGGTCAGAGCGAAACAACCGATGATCCCGGTAATAAGGCCAGTGCCCATATTGCCGCTCACCTTTGACCCGACTGAGAAAAGATCAAGCTCAGTCTGCCGATCGGCCTTTTCTCAAGAGAAGCGAGTAGGTCACGATTAATTATAGTTAATATTTGCCCGCTTTTTTGACTCTCGTTTTCAAGAGGCGTAGCATTTCCAAACCTTCGGGAAAATCGCGACAATTCGATTCTTCATTGAATCCGTGTTTTTGACGGAGGCGGTATTGTGAGCGCGACCGAAGGAAGATGGGTTGACGGCGACAAGATCGAGGTCGCGGACGTCATCATTACTGATGGTCAGCACACGACGAGTCCGCCTGACGCGAGCACCGATCCCCACCTTATTTTGGACAAGCGCGGCCTGTTCGTCATCCACGCCGTCATGCTGTACACCGGAAAAGTGCTGTGGTTCTGCGGCCATGTTGAAGATGGGCACTATGCGCTGAAAAGCTACCTCTTCGATTATAAGGAAACCTATTCTCAACCTCTAAACACTCTCGAATCGCAAAACTTTCCTCTGCATAATCCAGCTCTGGCCCGCGGGGGAGAGCCCAACCAGCTCCCGAACGATCCGGCGACTGGCCATTTCCATGCTGACTTGTTCTGCTGTCACTTTGTCCACACCCATGATGGCAAGGTGATTGTGGTCGGCGGGTCCGACCCTGAGTATTTCGTGCAAGGGCGCGGAATTGGGGTGAACGCCGGCCATCGCAGCGTGGGCGAAGAATACATCTATCTGTTCGATCCCGAGCCGCCTGCTGGCCAAGGGCACTGGCAAACGGTGATGGACGGCTCGAGCGTAGCACGGTTGGCTCATGGGCGCTGGTATCCGACAGCGGTAATGCTGGGCGACGGCCGTATCGCGGTGTTCTCAGGTCGGCGCGAATATCAGCTCGGCGCGTCGGGCCGGATATCAGATACGGTTGAAATACTGACGCCAGGCAGCGGTAGTAATAATTATTCAGTCACGACACTGACTGACGGTGCAACTGGCAGCGCCAAACTGACTTTGCCGATTTACCCAGGCCTGCATCTCGCTCCTGACGGACGCATTTATTACACTCATACAACCTGGGGCCTAGAAACTGATCCACCGTTGAATACGCATTCGCTGGCGATCCCCAATCTTGGCACTTCGGCGAGCTGGGAAGAGCACTCTGGTGTGCGTCCGCCTGAACTGACATCGCCACCGCCAGCGAATTCGCCCCCGACGGCAGTACCTCGTCGTGAGGAGGGCATGAGCGTGCTGTTGCCCCCCGCGCAGGATGGCAAGATTCTACTTTTTGGCGGTGGCGAAGCTCTGGGCGATATCCGCGATAACATGGGTAACATTCTCCAGGCTAACGTTCGCGTGAGGCAGGGCGCACCCTATGCACGGGTAAGAGACGAGCGAGATGCCAAGTCGACCGCAATACTCCAGACCGGTGGCGGGACGCCCTCTTGGACTAAAGGCCCCGATCTTACGCACGGTAGGATCAATGGCCACGCCGTCATTCTACCCGACAAGAAGGTGTTGATTTGTGGCGGACACAACAGCCACAAATGGAATGCTGTTTATCCGGGAGATACGCGGGCTGCAGGCTATCCGAATACAGCAGATGAAGTGATTGCAGAGAATAACGCGCAGTCGCATTATTCTGAGCTTTACGACCCATTCGATGGCCCTGTGGGAAGTTTCTCTCCTGCCGCGCCGCTCAATCATGCCCGGATGTATCATTCGGCCGCGGTTCTGCTTCCCAACGGTACGGTCCTGATCGCGGGTGGGGCAGATGCGGATGATGACAAGAACCACATTTTTGAACAGCATATAGATGGAGAATTCCCGATCCATTTTGCGGCAGACTCGTTTTCATATCCGGGTGTTCCGCCGAACCCGGAGGGCACACCACCGGATATGTGGCAGGGTCCGATCGTTGGAGGGGAGAACAGGTTCGGAGACATCGTCAGCATTCCGTATAATCGCAAAGACTACGAGATTTACGAGCCGCCCTACATGTTTACTCCGGGAACGCGGCCGACCATCGAAGCGATACAAAATGAGGGCGCTAGTACAACCTTTGCTGAGTATGGCGAAACGCTCCGTATCAGATCTTCGCTAGCCGCTGCAGATACAGAAGTCGCACTGATCCGGCCGGGAGCTGCGACCCATCATACCGATACAGAGCAACGATATGTGGCTCTTAATCCGACAGACATCAGCGGAAATGAGCTGAGCGTCACGATCCCCGATGATCGTAATCTGATTCCGCCCGGCTATTACATGTTGTGGATCGTCAAGGACGGCAAGCCTTGCGAAGAAGCCATGTTCATAAAGGTTGGCAGCTACCTCCAGCCCCCGACCGTAGAAAGCGATCCCCAATGATAGTGGTCATCGCTGCATCCGGCTCAAGCCAGGCGGTTGAGGTGCAATTCCTTCAACGTCTGCGCCGTGAGCTTAGGAAGAGTGGACCGGCCGGGGCTGGCTTCATTCGTGCGGTTAATGGCCTCTACTACAGCGTTTCGCCGAAACTTGTCTGGCAGATGCGCAAATACCCCGGTCTGAAATGGGCGATCCGCGACGTGCTTGTGAAGCCTTCGGTCGGAATCATCGATCGCACCCGCAAGATAAGCGGCTTCAAACCGGATGGCACGAACGGCGCTATCTTCGCAGCCATGCTTGCGAGCCTCGGCATCGCTGGGATGCTCGCATCTCCCATACTTCTTTGTCTGGTGATGATGCGCTGGGCCGTTTTTGCATTGAGCAGCGAACAGGAGGTCGGCGATGGACGATAGCACACTTGCACAGATCGGGCGCCTTCTCGCGGTTGCGACGCAGCCGATTACATCGCGCATGCAGGGTGGGTACGCGCGCCGCTTCTTCTTCATGCTCGGCGTCGATGTCCCGGTGGAAACATTTACGCCCGAGCTCGAGACCGCGTTTGCCTCAACCGCTTCATCCGCGGCTGTCTTGGGCGAAATTTTGCCGGAACTGATCGCGGTTATCGATGAGGGCAACACCGGAGAGACAATCGCCAAGGCCGTCGAAATTGTCGAGCAGGTTCGTTCGATCGTCGTGGCGGTCGAGACGATCGTAACCGAAATCGAGACGATGGGCTTGCCGGGCCTATCGGGAGCTGAGCTGAGCGCATTTATGGGCGATGTCGCGGTTCGCACCAGCGAATTGGTGTTGATCGAGCATTTGCAGAACTACGCACCGGTTGTTTTCGCCATTCTTCATTTCTTCGGCATCGTGGAGATTGAGCGCGCAAATACCGGTGAGCCCAATTTGCAATTGGTCGAATTCGATCGCAAGCGCTTCCGCTTTGATCGGATCGAAACGCTATTCACCAGCCCCGGAGATTTGGTCGCCGACATTTACGGCTGGGGTACCAATTCGATCGACGGTGAAGCGCTGATTTCGCGCCTTGCTGCTCTGCTCCAAACATTAGGATTGCCTGCTTCACGGGTGCGCATTGACGACCGGCCGCGGCTCGAAGTCTCGATGTTCTCGCTAATGCCTTCACAAGGTGTCACGCCGCCGGGTCTCGACGCGCAGATTACGATGGGCCTATCCGAAGGCTTCGCGCTGGAAATTCCCGTGGTGGACGGGATGGTGGCGGATATCAATGCACGCGCGGCCATGTCTGCGGCGACGGGAATTTCGATCCGCCCCCCTGCCGATATCGTCCTGATCCCGCCGTCGGGCGACGTTGGCGGCCAGTTCGGCATGGGCTTCAGCTTCGTGCCCGTAGCTCCGGCAGAGCAGCTCACCCTGCTCGGTATCACCGGCGGTACGGGTCTGTTCATCGAAAAATTCCGCGCAGGCATTCTGGCCGATTTCGCATGGGCTGGCGGTCAGGCGGAAGGCGATGTCGGGTTTGAAGCGCAGCTTGAAGGCGGCAAGCTCAAGATCAGCGCCGATGGGGCGGACGGATTTCTTGCCGACCTGCTGTCCGGCGTAAATCTGGAAGCCGATTTCGATGTCGGTGTCAGCTGGACTGCCGGGAACGGCATCCGCTTTACGGGCAGTCACGCTCTCACGATCCAGCTTCCCGCGCATATCGATCTGGGGCCGATAGAGCTCGACGCGCTGACGCTGAAACTCGGCATCGATGGCGGGAAATTCCCGATTGCGCTGGCGACGAATATCAATGCGCAACTCGGCCCACTCAGCGCCAGCGTGGAACAGATCGGCGGCATCATCGAGCTCGAATTCCCGGGGCAGGGCGGCAATGCCGGGCCGGTCAATATTACCGGTAAGTTCAAACCGCCGGTCGGGGCCGGGCTCGCGCTCGATGCAGGCGCGGTCAGCGGCGGCGGCTATCTCTATTTCGATTACGAGAATGGCGAATATGCGGGCGCGCTGGAGCTCAATCTCGCCAATATCGTGGCAGTCAAGGCGATCGGCATTATCGCAACCAAAATGCCGGATGGCAGCGATGGCTTCTCGCTGCTGATCGTCATAACCGCCGAATTTGGCACAGGCATCCAGCTCGGTTTCGGCTTCACATTGCTAGGCGTTGGCGGGATACTTGGCCTCAATCGCGGCATGTCGCTCGATGCGCTGGCAGAAGGCGTGCGCGAAGGCACGCTCGATAACATCATGTTCCCGACAGATGTGGTTGCGAATGCGCAAAGCATCATTGCGGATCTGAAGAAGTATTTCCCGATCGAAGCCGACACCTTCGTGATCGGCCCGCTCGCCAAGATCGGCTGGGGCACTCCGACGCTGGTCTCGCTCTCATTGGGCGTCGTTATCGAAATTCCGCCGGGCAATATCGCAATCCTGGGCGTGCTCAAGGTCGCCCTGCCCGATGAGGACGCTGCGCTGCTTGTCATCCAGGTAAGCTTCATCGGAGCGATCGAATTCGACAAGGAACGTGCGTGGTTTTTCGCGTCATTGTTCGGATCACGTGTGCTGATGATGACGCTGGAAGGCGAAATGGGTCTCGTCATTGCCTGGGGCAGCGATCCCAATTTCGTGGTGTCTTGCGGAGGCTTTCATCCGAGTTACCAGCCGCCGCCGCTGCCATTCCCGACACCGCGCCGGATCGCGGTCAGCATTCTCAATGAGAGCTGGGGCCGCATCCGCGTAGAGGGCTATTTCGCCGTCACTTCGAACACGGTCCAGTTCGGCGCCAAGCTCGATATCTTCTTCGGTTTCAGCGAGTTCCAGATCAGCGGCTACTTGTCGCTGGACGCACTGTTCCAATTCTCGCCTTTCTACATGATCGTGGAGATCGCTGGCGGTCTCTCGCTCAAGGTGGCGGGCATTGACCTGCTTTCCGTGCATCTCAAATTCACGCTGGAAGGGCCGACCCCGTGGCGCGCCAAGGGCAAGGGTTCGGTCAAGATCCTGTTCTTCAAGATCAGCGCCAATTTCGATGAAACCTGGGGCGACCGCGAAGATACCAGCCTGCCGAGCATCCCGGCTTTGCCGATCCTCGAAGTCGAATTTGCCAAGCTGGAAAACTGGACGGCGCAATTGCCGCCATCGCAAACCCTCTCGACGACCCTGCGCGAACTCGAGGCGACGGAATCGCTGGTTCTGCATCCGCTGGGATCACTCAAGGTGGCGCAGCGTGCGGTTCCGCTGGACATCGATATCGACAAGGTCGGCAATCAGACGGTGAGCGATGCGAAACGGTTCGCCATTGAAAGCGACAGTGCGCTGTTCGCGAAGCTTGGGGGAACGCGGGACAGCTTTGCCACCGGGCAATATAAGGATCTGAGCGATAGCCAGAAATTGTCGAGCAAGGGCTATGAATCGCAGCCCAGCGGCCTTGAACTTGGTATTGCCGATGGTGAGTTGAAGGCAGGCGGAGCGACGACGCGCACGACGCGCTATGAACTGTCGGTCATAGATAGCGCCTATCGCAGCAAAATTCGCAAATTCTGGGGCATGGCCAGCAAGCTCTTCAGCCACTTCATCAAGGGTGGAGCGGTTGCGCAATTGGCCGTGTCGAACGCCGCCAAGAAGCGGGTCAATCCTTTCGAGGACGGAGTGAAGGTTGCGCCAGGGGCCTATGCGGTCGCGAACGTCGATACGAATCTGGTGAGCAGCCCCACATACATGAATTTCGCCAGCCAGGCTGAGGCCGAGGCGTTCATGAGCGATCAGGTGGCGAGCGGCGCGGCCAATGCCAATGAACTGCATGTTGTCGAAGCGTTTGAAGCGAGGATCGCAGCATGAGCCTGGGTCGCTATTCCTTCATTCCATGGGTCCGTCAGGGACTGGCCAATGCGCTCG